>JBGSLE010000509.1:0-3762 GCA_041740875.1 Pontiella sp.
ACCGCCGCCGCCGTCGCCTGCGGCGGAGCGCTGGTGAAGGCGCGCGACGAACAGGGCGTTTTCGCCGTGCTGACCGCCGACCAGGTGATGGGCAACCTCGACGTCTTTTCCGCCACGCTCAAAGGCGGCATGGACCTCGCGGAACAAAACGACATCCTGGTGACCATCGGCATCCAGCCGACCTATCCGGCCACGGGCTTCGGCTACATCGAATCCGGCGCGGCGTTCCAAACCGCCGAAGGCATCGAATTCCGCCAGGCGAGCCGGTTCGTTGAAAAACCGGACGAGGCCACGGCGGCGGGCTATTTGAAGACCGGGCGGTTCTACTGGAATTCGGGCATGTTCATCTGGTCCGTGCCTTCGCTGGAAAAGGCCTTAGCCGCGCATTGCCCGGAGATGAAGGCGCTGATGGATGCGCTCACCGGCTACGCCAGGCGCGGGGCGATCTCCGCAGGCATGGACGCCACCTATCCTCAGCTGCGCAAGATTTCGGTCGATTATGCGCTGATGGAGAAGGCGGGCAACATCGTGATGGCCTGCGGCACGTTTGCGTGGGACGACGTCGGTTCGTGGCCGGCGCTGGAGAGCCACTTTGCGCAGGACGAGAACGGCAACACCCGGATCGGCTCCGTCGAGACGATCGACGCCACCGGCAACATCGTGTTCTCCAAGGATCGGCTGACGGCGGTCATCGGCGTCAAGGACCTCGTGGTGGTGCAGGCCGACGGGGTGACGCTGGTCTGCCCGAAGGACCGTGCGCAGGATATCAAGAAGATGGTGGTGGCGCTGCGCGCGAAGGGCGGCTACGACGGATTGCTTTAAAGCGAACAATCGCAATGCACAGGGTTGACAACGCGCGGCGATAAGCCTTAGATACGCAGCGAGTTTCAGGTTGAAACCCATCACTCGTTTCTCTCGGATCCCAACCCAGGCCTTCCATTTCATCTTTTTGCATGACGGCACCTGTTCGCAACGCATTCGTTTTCGGGATTACCGGCGGCATTGCATGCGGCAAGTCGGAGGTGGGGCGGATTCTGGAGCGGATGGGTTTTGCGGTGTGCGACGCGGATGTTGTCGCGCATGGCCTGATGCGGAAGGGGACTCGGGTATTCGACCAGGTGGTGGCCCATTTTGGCGCGGGCATCGTGTCGGAAAGCGGCGAGATCGCGCGCCCCGCCCTTGGAAAGGCCGTGTTCGGGAATCCCGCGCAGCGCGAGGCGCTGAACCGGTTGGTCCACCCGGCCGTCCGCAAGGAGCTGGCCGAATGGATCGGAGGCCGTCGCAGGCTGGGGGAGAACGCCGCCGTTATGATTCCGCTGCTGTTCGAGAGCGGGATGCAGGATCTTGGGTTCGATGCCGTGCTTTGCGTTTCCAGCCATGAGGCGTTGGTGCTGGAACGGTTGGAGCGGCGCGGCTTGGCACACGCAGAGGCCGGGCAACGGATCCAGTCGCAGATGCCGCTGGCCGAGAAGGAGCAGCGGGCCGATCTGGTGATCTGGAACGAAGGAACCCTGGACGATTTGGAAAAAGCAACACGGAAGGCCGTGGCACGATTAGGTGTTTGAAAGGTAAAGCATGAGCGAAGAAAACAATGTGGTTGAAGGAATGGATGGAGCCGAAGGCGAACCGGTGGAAGCCGTTCGCAAAAAGAGGCCCGGTCGCAAAAAAGCCCCGAAGGAAAAATATGTCGTCGAAGGCGAACTGTTCGCCGACCAGCCCGACGAGGTTATTGTTTCGGGACAGTATGCCGGAGAACGCGGCCCCGTGCAGGAGGATGTCCCCGTCAGGGAGGGCAACCTGATCAAGGAGGACCGCCCGATCGAAGAGGGCAACCGGGCCGAAGAGGGCAACCGGAACACAGAGCCCGCCCCGGCGGCGCAGGACACGCCCGGACGCGATACTAATTTCCAGCGCGACCGCAACCAAGGCCACCACGGCAAGCACAACCGCCCCGGCAAGGGTCCGCACCACCAGAACCGCGAGCACCAGAACCGCGAGCACCAGCAGCAGCCGAACCAGCCGCGCGAAGAGCTTCCGCCGCTGTCGCTCTACGAAATGCAGGAAACGCCCATCAACGACATCAAGGCGATGGCCGAGAAGTATGGCATGCAGGAATATGCCGGCTTCAGCAAACACCAGCTTATTTTTGAACTGCTCAAGATCCATGCCCGCCGCGGCGGGTCGTTGCTGGGGCGCGGCGTCCTCGAAATCCTCTCCGACGGCTTCGGCTTCCTGCGCTCGCCGCTGAACAGCTACCAGCCCGCGCCGGACGACATCTATGTCTCCCCGTCGCAGATCCGCCGCTTTGGCGTGCGCACCGGCGACTACATCACCGGAACGATCCGTTCGCCCAAGGAAAAGGAACGCTTCTTCGCCCTGCTGCGTGTCGACCAGATCAACCAGGACGATCCCGAATCGGCCCGCAAGCGCGTCCCCTTCGAAAACCTCACCCCGCTCTTTCCCAACGAGCGCCTGGTGATGGAGGTCGACCAAAAGGAGATCTCGATGCGGGTGATGGACATCGTCACGCCCATCGGCAAGGGCCAGCGCGGCCTGATCGTCGCGCCGCCGCGCACCGGCAAGACGGTGCTGATGCAGAAGATGGCCAACAGCATTTCGAAGAACAACCCCGAGGCGAAGCTGATCATCCTGTTGATCGACGAACGCCCGGAGGAAGTGACCGACATGCGGCGCAACACCAAGGCGGAAGTGCTCGCCTCGACCTTCGACGAGCCGCCGGAACGCCATACGCAGGTCGCCGAAATCGTCATCGAAATGGCGAAGCGCCTGGTGGAAAAGGGCGACGATGTGATCATCCTGCTCGACTCGATCACCCGCTTGGCGCGCGCCTACAACACCACGCAGCCGCATAGCGGCAAGATTCTCTCCGGCGGCGTTGACGCCAACGCGCTGCACAAGCCCAAGCGCTTCTTCGGCGCGGCGCGCAACATCGAGGGCGGCGGCAGCCTGAGCATCATCGCCACCGCGCTGGTGGATACCGGCAGCCGCATGGACGAAGTCATCTTCGAGGAGTTCAAGGGCACCGGCAACATGGAGCTGGGGCTGGACCGCGAGCTGGTGAACAAGCGCGTCTACCCGGCGATCAACATCGAGCGCTCGGGCACCCGCAAGGAAGAGTTGCTGCTGCATCCCGACGAGCTCCAGCGCATCTGGACGCTGCGCAAGGCGCTCAAGGACGTGCCGCAGGTCGAGGCGATGGAGCTGCTCATCAACCGTCTCAAGAAGACCAACAGCAACCTTGAATTCCTGATGACCCTGCAGAGCGGAAACAACTAGCCTTCCTCACGGAATGGCATGCAGAAGGGCGGCTTCCAGGCCGCTCTTTTGTTTTTGCGGCTTGGCGCAAACGGGATTGCTGGCTACCCTTTCCACCGTAGCGCTGGGAGGTTCCGCATGCAGTTCTTGTCCAAAGTTAATGCGATGGTGTTGGCGGGCGACCGCCAGGCGAGCATCCAGGTTCGCAACGAGAACAAGGCGTTTCTCGAACTGAAGGGGCTGCCCTTGTTCATCCATGTGGTCCGCGCGCTCGAACAGGCGCAGGGGGTCGGCAACGTGGTCGTCGTCGGACCGGCCGAACGGATCGCCGCCGCGTTGGAAAAGCACGGGATGGCGGGACGAGTGCGCGTGGTCGGCCAGCGCAGCAACATGATCGAAAACTTCAAGGCCGGCTACGTGGCGGCCCTGGGGCTGGACGACGCGGTCGATTTCCATGCGCTGCGAGGGGGCATCCACCAACAGACC
>JBGSLE010000510.1:0-2193 GCA_041740875.1 Pontiella sp.
GCGCAACCGCCGGCGTGCTGGCTGGCGGGCTGCCGGAAGCCGCCCAAGGGCAGGATTTCAGCGGGGTGCCGGGCGAGGTGCTGGCCTACGTTCCGCTGCAATACGATCTGTTCTACTCGACCCCGCGGCGGTTTGTCGCCGACCCGGACATCGTGGTGCTGCCGAACGGCGACTATGTGGCGGGCTGGGCGATGGCGGGACGATCCTCGACCTCCACCACCTCCGGCGAAACCAAGGCCTACCGCTCCACCGATAAGGGCGCGACCTGGTCGCTGCTGGGAACCTACAGCGACTTCCTGCGGGCCAGCTTTTTCCTCCACAACGGCGGTCTCTATTATTATGGCGCCATGTTTGAAGGCGGTCCCTCCACGATCAAGAAATCCACCAACGGCGGCACCAGCTGGACGACCACGGCCAATTTTTCGTTCGGAGGGCCGGCCACCCCGAACAATCCCGTTCTCTACAACAACCGCTGGTTTTGCGCCGTCTCCACCTCCTGCCAGTCCGCTTCGGCCGGATCGGATTTGATGCTCGCCGGCTCTTGGACCTCGAAAGGTGGATTTCCCGCCGCGCAACCGGACTGGCCCACCTGGCCCGCCGCGGACCACTTCATCGGCGAGGGGCAGATCGTTGCTTCGCCGGCGCTGGGCGTGTTCCTGCTTCCCAAGGTCAAAAACCTCAACCTGACGGCGGTGGCCCGGGTGAATCCGGCCACCGGCGATGTCAGCTTCGACCCCAACCGCGACTTCGTGCAGCTGCCGGGGGCGGATACCAAGTTCGGGGCGGCCTACGACGCCGTTTCGGGCAAGTTCTACATCCTGAACAACCCGGTATTGCCCGCCCACGTCGGCGCCATCTCGGACATGTCCATGATCCGCAACACCGTCGGGGTCTGGACTTCGTCCGACCTCTACAACTGGAACATGGAAAAAATCCTGCTCTACACCAGCGATGTGCAGCGCGAGGGCTTTGGCTATCCGCAGTTCGATTTCGACGGAACCAACCTGGCCGTGGTCACGCGCACCTCGTTCAAGATTCCCGGCGAAACCTATCCGAATACCGGGCGCGGCGGCCACGACTCCAACCTGATGAACTTCCACCTCCTCCCCGACTTCCGCAACGCGAAGCCCGAGCAGGTGCTCCGGCTGGAAAGCGGGCTGGTGAAGCGCCATGAAATAACGCAGTACCAGGCGGCCCCGCTGGGCACCTTCGCCCTGGGATCCAGCTTTGCGGGCGCGCCGCTGACCAACCCGAACGGATTCGGCAAGGGCTCCAACGGCGACGTCTACATCCGTGAAACCGGCGGGCGCATCCTGCGGTTCGATGCCGCCGGCAACTTCATGGGAACCACCAACGCCGCGCCCGTCTCCTTCCAAACCGCCGAACTGGCCGTCGACCTGCCTGCGGGGAGCGGCACGTGGACCAAATCCGGTTCCGGCAACTGGATGGATGTCGACAACTGGCTCTATTGGCGCCGCGCCGACACCGTCGAGGAGACCGCCGTCTTCGGCAGCGCGGCCACCGCCCCGGCAACGGTGACGCTCGCTTCGCTTTCGCGCGAATGGTTCTTTGAAACCAACGGGAACCTCGAGGGCTGGACGAACGTAAACATGGCCGGAGCAACCGTGGCCGGAGGAATGTTTTCCGGCACCGCCTCCTCGAACGACCCGCAGTTTTACCGGACGGATTTCTCCTTCCCGGGCAGCTCGGCCGCCAGTGTCACGCTGCGCATGCGCGCGCCGACCAACAACGTGCCGGTCGAATTCTATTGGGGAACGTCCGCCGTCAACAGCTTCGCCGCCGCCCGCAAACTCACCGCCACCTATACAGGCAACGGCGCTTTCCAGGACCTGGTCTTCTCGACGTCAGGCCACGCCCAATGGAACGGCCAGACCATCCGGCGCATCCGGTTCGATCCGCTGAACGGCCCGCTGCTGTCCGTGGACATCGATTCGATCACGCTGCTCAAGGAACCGGTGCGGATCAAGGGTTTGCGGTTTGCGAACGCGCACTCCTACACGGTGTCCGGCACCGGTTTCCTTGCGCTCGGCTCCGGGGCGGAACCGGGATCCATCGACGTGGCGCAGGGATCGCATGCCGTGCGCGTCGCCGTCGCGCTGAACCGCGATACGGACATCCATGTGGCGGCGGGGTGCTCGCTGGGGCTGGCCGGCGGGCTGGAGTTGGCTGGCA
>JBGSLE010000511.1:0-3754 GCA_041740875.1 Pontiella sp.
GAGGTCGTCCGGGCAGCCAGCCACGAGGTGGGATTGGGCTGGCTGGCGGCGCCCACCGGCTGGCCGCTGCTCAAGCCCGCCTTCGATGCGCTCTACCGGTTTGTCGCCCGGCACCGCCGTTTCTTAAGCCGTATTTTTTAACCGCGCCGGAACCCCCGATAGCACAACATCTTGTGTAGCATCGGCCGAAGAGCCACAATTTACCGGTTGACTCGGAAAAACCCATCTCGCACCATCAGGCGTCTTCGACAGCAGGTGTGCGCGCGGCGGGATGGCTATCGGCACCGATGGAAGGAGGATGAATCAAGCCGGGATTCCCAAGGTTGCGGCAAACTTAACCAAACAACCCTGAAAGGTGCGAGAACAGCATGACGCCCCAAAAAAAGAAAATCTTCGTTTTGGACACCAACGTAATCCTCCACGACAGCAGCTGCATCCATCAATTTGGCGAACACGACATCATCATCCCCATCACGGTGCTCGAGGAACTGGACAGTTTCAAGAAGGGCAACGATTCCCTCAACTTCCACGCGCGCGAGTTTTCGCGGACGCTCGACTCCCTCAGCGGCGACAAGCTCTTCAACGGCGGCGTGCCGATCGGTCCCGGACGGGGACGGATCAGCATCAAGCTGGACCGGCCTTTCGACGAAGGCATCGCCGCCAACTTTTCGGCCAAGAAGGCCGACCACCACATCCTCAACATCGGCTACCAGGTGGCCAAGGAGTATTCCGACCGCCCGGTCTGCCTGGTGACCAAGGACGTCAACCTGCGCATGAAGGCCAAGGCGATCGGACTGATGGCCGAGGACTACAAGAACGACCATGTCCGGGATCTCAACCAGCTCTACACCGGCACGCGGGTCGAGGACAACGTCGATCCGGACCTCATCACCAAAATGTACATGCCGCCCTACGAATTCCCCGCCGGCGACCTGAAGGTGGGGATTCCGATGCTGCCCAACGAATACCTGATCCTGCGCGGCGAGCGTAAATCGGCGCTGGCGGTCTACGACGACGAGCTGAAGCTCATCAAGCACGTCGACAAAACCCCCGCCTTCGGCATCACCCCGCGCAACGCCGAGCAGACCTACGCGCTCGACGCCATCCTGAACGACAACATCCGGCTCGTGAGCCTTTCCGGCAAGGCCGGCACCGGCAAGACCCTGATCGCCCTGGCCGGCGCGCTCAAGCGCAAGAAAAGCTTCCGGCAAATCCTGATGGCGCGCCCGATCGTGGCGCTCAGCAACAAGGATATCGGCTTCCTGCCGGGCGACATCCAATCGAAGCTCGACCCGTACATGAAGCCGCTCTTCGACAACCTCGGGGTGATCGAGCACGCCCAGGGGCCCACCAAGAAAAGCGAAGTCGCCAAGCTCCTCGAGGAAAAGAAGCTGGTCATCGAGCCGCTCTCCTACATCCGCGGCCGCAGCCTCGTGAATACCTTTTTCATCGTCGACGAGGCGCAAAACCTCACGCCGCACGAAATCAAGACCATCATCACGCGGGCGGGCGAAGGCACCAAGATCGTCTTCACCGGCGACATCTTCCAGATCGACCATCCCTATCTGGACAGCCACTCCAACGGGCTCAGCTACCTGATCGAGCGGATGAAGGGCCAGCGGCTATACGCGCACGTCAACCTGACCAAGGGGGAACGCTCCGAGCTGGCCGACCTGGCCGGCACGCTGCTTTAGCGGCGCAAGAGCAGGCGCAGCTGGCGGATGCCCAGGTTGCGGTACTTGTCTTCGAGCTTGTGCAGGAGCGCGCGCTTGTTGCGCTCCAGCTCCTGGAGCCATCCGGGGTGGTCGACAAAGACATGTAGCGCAAAATCGCCGATATAGCCCGGCTCGCTGTGCATGGCGATCTGCGCCCCCACCAGCTCCGGCCAGGCCTGCCTCAGCACGAGGATGTTTTCGCATTGCGGCACTTCCAGCCCCTCGACTACATCCTTCAGGATGGAAGCCATCGAGCGGATCTCCCGGCGCGGCGCGGGCGGCTGGTCAAGGCGGTAGCGCACCTTGTCCACATCCCAGCGCATGGGATTCGGCTTGCTGTTTCGGGGATCCTCCATGCGCGCATTGAGCCACAAACAGGGGTTGATTCAAAACCAATTCCTGCCTTTAATGCCGCGCATGAAACCAACCATTTATCCACTTACTTTCCACCCCGTCTACAAGGACTATCCCTGGGGCGGCTGCCGCATCCCCGAAACCTACCGCCGCGACGTCCCGGACGGGATCTATGCGGAATCGTGGGAAATCGCCGACCACGACGACGGCATGAGCATCGTTTCCAACGGCGCACTGGCAGGGACGTCCCTGCGCGAAATCCTGCGGCGGAATCCGGCGGAAATCATGGGCGCCAAGGTGCAGGGAACCAAGTTCCCCTTGCTCATCAAGCTGATCGATGCCAAGCAAAAGCTCAGCGTGCAGGTGCACCCGAACGACGAAACCGCCGCCCGCTTCGGCGGCGAGGCCAAGACGGAAATGTGGTACCTGCTGGGCGAAAACCCCGCCCAGGTCTATTGCGGCCTCAAGGAGGGCGTCACCAAGGCGAGCTTTCTGCGCGCGGTGGCGGATGGAACCAGCGGCGAAACGATGCGCCCGGTGCCTGTCTGCAAAGAGAGCGCCGTCTTCGTGCGCGGCGGCCGCGTCCACGCCATCGACGAAGGCTGCCTCATCCTCGAAATCCAGCAAAACTCCAACACCACCTACCGTCTCTACGATTGGGGCCGGATGGGCAACGACGGAAAACCCCGCGCCTTGCACGTCGAACAAGCCATCAACGTCATCAACTGGAACGACCACGGAAACCCGCTCGTCGACCCTGTTGCGCTGGTCGCCACCGAAACCTTCCAATGCTCGGAGGTGCTCGCCTGCGAATATTTCAGGCTGGAAAAGCTGGTGTTTTCGGCCCCGTTGGAGGTCCCGGTGGACGGAACCTCCTTCCACGCGCTCTTCGTCTCCGCAGGGGAAGCCCGCATCGAATGGAATGGCGGCAGCCTCGCCGCCCCCGCCGGAACGTCCATCCTGGTTCCGGCCGCGCTACCGGCCTACACCCTGGCCGGCAACGCCACCGTCCTGCGCACCACGGTGCCGTAGGAAGTCCTGCCCTCAGGCGTCCTTTTGCCATTCCGGCTTGTGGTCGTAAACCCAGCGATAGTAGTCGGCCAGCTTGAGTTTCGAGGCGGCGTCTTCGTCGACGAATAGCTTGGCCGCCGGATGGTGCTGGAGAATGGAGGCTGGCATGATGGCCGCCACCGGGCCTTCGACGGCTGCCGCCACGGCCCCGGCCTTGTTCCCGCCAAACGCAAGCAGGGCGACCGTGCGCGCATCGATGATGGTGCCGATGCCCATGGTGATGCAGTGGTGCGGCACCTGTGATTCGTCGCCACCGAAAAAGCGCGCATTGTCCGCCACCGTCTGCCGGGTCAGCGTCTTGATGCGGGTGCGGGAAGCGAACGAAGAGGTCGGCTCGTTGAATCCGATGTGCCCGTCCGAGCCAATCCCCAGCACTTGCAAGTCGATGCCGCCTGCGGCGGCGATCGCCCGTTCGTAGTCGGCGCAGGCGGCGGGAACATCGTCCGCCATTCCGTCGGGGATATGCACATTTCCAGGCTTGATGTTGATTTGGCTGAACAGGTTGTCCTGCATGAACCGGTAGTAGGACTGTCCGTGCCCCCTGGGCAGCCCGATGTATTCATCGAGGTTGAAGGTGGACACGCGGCTGAAATCCAACCCCTCTTCCCGGTGCA
>JBGSLE010000512.1:0-5733 GCA_041740875.1 Pontiella sp.
GGCCGATAGCCAGGGGTTGAAGGTGGCGCTGATCCACGACCGCCCGGTGCTCGGCGGCAACGCCAGCAGCGAGATCCGCGTCCATACGCTGGGCATCCACGGCGCGGATACGAAGATTCTCAAGGGCCTCGATACCACGCATTGGCCGAACGGATCGTCCGAGGCGCTTGCGGATACGGCCAAGCGGCACCGCACGCTCGACGCCAGCGGCGTGACGCAGTTTCTCGGCTGGCGCGCCGTCGGCGTCGGCATGGACGGCCGCCGCATAGCGTCCGTCTCCGCGCGGCAGGTGGAGAGCGGCGAAATCAAGCGGTTCCACGCGCCGGTCTTCATTGATTGCACCGGCGACGGATGGATCGGCTACTGGGCGGGGGCGGACTTCCGCTATGGCCGTGAGAGCCGCAACGAATTCGACGAAGGCTGGCAAAAGCACGGTGAACGGTGGTCGCCGGAGACCCCCGACAACCGGGTCATGGGCTCGTCGGTGCTGTGGAATTCCCACGAGCTAGACCGTCCATCGGACTTTCCCGCCGTGCCGTGGGCGCAGCCGGTCTCCCGGGGCCATGCGGCGATAAACGGCGAATGGCAGTGGGAATATTCGGACAACGAGCTGCACCAGATCGACGACGCCGAGGCGATCCGCGACCACATGTTCCGCGCAATCTACGGTTCGTTTTCCACCGCCAAGCAAAATCCGGAGAATGCCAGAATCGCACTCCAATGGGTGGCCTACAACGCCGGCAAGCGCGAGTCGCGCCGGCTCATGGGCGACTACATCTACACGATGCAGGACATCATCAAGCGCCGCGAGTTCCCGGACACCGTGGTGGAGGAGATGCGCGAGATCGATGTCCACTACCAGACGGCGCTCGACGGCAAGCCGCAGGACTTCCTTTCGAAGGCGCTCTTCCGGCAGACGGAGATCTACTTCATCCCGTTCCGCAGCCTCTATTCGCGCAACATCGAGAACCTGATGATGGCCGGCCGCTGCTTCAGCTGCTCGCATGTCGGCCTGGGCGGACCGCGGGTGATGAACACCACCGGGCAGATGGGCATCGCCACCGGCTATGCCGCCGCGCTGTGCAAGAAATACGGCGCAACGCCGCGCACGGTCGGCGCCGCGCACATCGACGAGCTGCGGCGGTTGATCGGCTACGGCGAAAACGAGTAGGAACGATCCTGCGGCATCCTGAACCAGGATTCTGATCGGGATCCGGATCCGTTCACGTCCTTCGCGGAACACCAACCCAAAACCCCAGCGCGTGCTTCTTGTCCTTCCTGACCGGCAGCACGGAGCTGCGTCGACCTGCCGTTTGCGCGGGAAATATTCGAAGAGTTCGAGTTTATCCGCATCCTCGTGGAATGGGCTCCATGACCGGCGCTTTTTCCCAAGGCCACGTTTTTGCACCTACATAATTTAGTTGCACAAAACCATTGATTAAATATCAATGAGACGCTATACGATGCTCTGCAAGTAGGAGCGTGAAGCCATTAAATCCCGAGGAGGAAGGAGGAATCGTGAAAAAAATGATGAGAGCAAGTTTGTTGGCGCTAGCGGCAGGGTTGGCCGGAAACAGTTGGTCGGCGATAACCAACAACCTGCTGACCGATGTAGGATTCGAAGGGCTCACCGGCAATGAACCCAACACCAATTCCACGCCGTGGTATACCAGCGGTGAAGATAACAACTTTAGCTTGGTGACTTCCACGACGCTGGCCCATGGCGGTGCACAGTCGGTGCGGTTCAACTATTATTACGACTCCTGCGTTGCCGCCCAAAACACGGGGACTCAGCTTGCGGCGGGGAAAAGCTACGAAGCATCGATGTGGCTGCTGATCGACGAGCCGAGCGCCAATGCGGCGCATACCAACGTTTCGTCCGTATCCATAGGCCTGTACACTAGTCCAACGGTGGACGGAACCTATACATACCGAACGGGTTTTTTTGGCAATGTCCCTTCCACAACCAACGAATGGCAGCAGTTCAAGGGCGCTTGGACCGCTAGTTCACTCACCGCTTGGGTGGGGCAATATGTCGTGATCCGTTTTGCGAAGCAAAACACCAATTCCAAGTATAAGATCGCCCTCGACGACGTGGCCTTCGGGGAATCCGTCTTTGTGCGGGGGCCGCGCCCGGAAGACCTGCTGATTGGCTGGGACAGCGGCGCCGGAACCAACGTTGCCTTCAACGCGCCCGGCGTGGCCGGAAACCTATACACCACGACCACGGCAGGGTCGCAAACCGATGGCAATTCCAGCGACGGAACCTTTGGCTCCGCCTTGGCGGGCGCGAACGACACGGTGCCTTGGACGGTTGCGATGAACATCAATAGCAATAAAACCCTGCTGGGCATCCGGATTGTGAACAACACCTCCTCCAATCTGGTGCTGGATGCGCTGCATGTGGATTTTGCCCGCGTCAATAGCGGTTCCCCGTCGGATTTCACGTTCCGGTACGGCTACGGCGACCTCTCCGGTATAACCAACCTGGAGGCGATCACCACCATCACCGGCCTGCCCATAAGCGCGAAATTCTCCAACTATACCGATGTCGATCTAGCGCTGACCAACCTGGTGGACAATGTCTTGGCTCCCGGCGAATCGGCCACGTTCCAGCTGGTCGCATCCAATGGAACCGCGGCGAACAACACCTACGTGGACAACATCGCGTATTCGGGCTCGCTGGTGCCGGGATCCGGCTATGACATCTGGGCGGATACCTATGGACTCGCGGAGCCTGCGGACGGCGACGACGACGACGACGACCTGTTGAACATCTACGAATACGGGCTGGGCGGCGACCCGACCAACGCCCTCAACCAAGGAACGGCTCCGACCATCGGCACGGTGAGCATTGGCGGAACCAACTATTTCCGCTACATCCACCCGCAGCTCTCCGACCCCGATAGCGGCATCACCTACTACCTCAAGCTCAACACGGATCTCGTGTACGGCACCTGGACCAACGCCGGGTATGACGTGCTGGGTACCAACGTCACCGGCGGCCCGCTCGACTTCGTCACCAATGTCACCGATATGGTTGACGCCAAGAAGTTCATCCGCCTGATCATCGAATAGGTTCTGGCAACGTCTCCGGCATAAAAGTGCCGGAGACGCAGGAATCAGATGAATGCGTTTCCCGCAGGGGAGCGCACAACAAAGGAGAGGTCAGATGAACAAGAAAACGGCATGGTTATTGGCTGGGATGGTGGCTGGCACCGCGTGGGTTGCGGAAGCCACCTATATTTCCGATCCGGTGGAAGGGCTCGCGGCTGGGTGGACCAACATCAGCGGTGGAACATGGACGACCGGCGCCGTCAACCTGCTGCCGGTGGAGGGCGCTGTGTTCTTTACGGCCGTCGACTATGGCAGCAACAACCGCGGAGCCTGGAAGCTGTTCACCGGCACGGATTTCGTTGAGGAAACCCTCGGCGTCTCCTACTGGGTGGGCGACCGGACCAACAGGAATTTTTCGGCCAACATAACCCCGCACCTGTTCGCGGACGTGAACAACGACGGGCTATGGCAGATCGCCGAACGCATCGTTCCCATTCTGACTTCGCGTCCAGTGCCGGTCGATGGCTGGACGAACTGGGTGGACACCTACAACATCGACGCCGCCACGCTGACGGCGGGCGGAAGCAACGTGCTCGGTAAAACGATCGGCTTCTATGTCCGCGTGGCCGGGGAAGGAGCGGGCGTATCGATCAACTTCGACTCGCTGCTCATAGAAACCACCACCATCGAACCGGAACCGGTGCCGGACAACCTGCTGGTGGGCTGGGATACCACGGGCGGCGACCCCGACCATCAGATGGCGGGCGTGACCGGAACGCTCTTCACTGCCCGGGCGTACGCGGTGGACGCCACCGGCGGTTCCTCTGACGGCACCTTTGGCAGCACCAACAGCGGTGCTTCGCTTTTCCTGGGAGCCTATGCGGTGCGGGCTTCCAACCCGGGCAGCAACGATACCCTGGAGGTCCAGTTGCAGAACCTGACCGGCGCCCCGCTCCGGTTGGATTCGATCAGTTTCGACTACACCATGTGGTTCAACGGCGGACCCAAGGAAGTGACGCTGAGCTATGCCTACGGGGATCTGGACGGCATCACCAACACGACCGTCATCCAGTCGGCTACGGATATCCCGTCCACCGGCAAGGTTTCGGACTACAACGATTTCGACTGGTCGCTGGAAGGGTTGCCCGACCGGGTATTGGCCAACGGCGAAAAGGCCACCTTCGCCCTGGTGGCCGGCAATACCACCAACCTGTTCATCAACGGCGCCTTCGACAACATTGCCATCTTTGGCGGGCCGGGCGAAGCGGTTGGCTACGACGCCTGGGCGGCGGACTACGGGTTGGAAGAGCTTGCGGACGGCGACGACGACGACGACGGCCTGTCCAACCTCTACGAATACGGGCTGGGCGGCGACCCGACCAACGGCCTGAACCAGGGAACCTCCCCGGTTTACGGCACGGTGAACGTCGGCGGCACCAACTATTTCGGCTACATCCACCCGCAGCTGGCCGCCGACCAAAGCAGTGGATTGACCTACTACCTCAAGCTCAACACGGATCTTGTGTACGGCACCTGGACCAACGCCGGGTATGCCGTGCTGGGCACCAACGTCACCGGCGGACCGCTCGATTTCGTCACCAACGTCACCGATATGGCGGCCGCCAAGAAATACATCCGCCTGATCATCGAATAACATTTGGAACGCCCCGGCGTTGGTGCGCCGGGGCACATTGGCAATAGAGAAAATGGAGAATAAGGATGGGAAACAAAATTATTCCTATGATGGCAATCATAGCTGCGGTTAGTTGCGCCTCCGCCGATCTACTCATTGGCTGGGACGGAGGAACTACTACCAATACCGCTTTTGCCGCTAGCGGCGTTGGTGGAACATTGTTTGCGAACAGGATCTATGCGGTGGATGCAACGGCGGGATCGACAGACGGAACATTCGGTTCCGGCATCGCCGGAGCGGATACGGCTGCAACCGCCTATGCCGTGCGACTCAGCAATCCGGGAAGCAACAATACAGTGGCTGTCCAGATCCAAAACAACACCGTATCGAATCTGCAACTCGAAACCTTTTCGTTCGATTACACCGCATGGTTTGCGAATTCGCCAAGAACTGTGACCTTGAGCTATGCCTATGGCAATCTGAACGTAGTTGATGGAACGGTCATCAACAGCATCAGCGACATTCCCGTTACGGGAAAACTATCGAACTACAATGATTATGATTGGTCGCTTACAGGTCTTGCCGACTATATACTGGCTCCCGGAGAGAGGGCGACCTTCGCTCTGGTTGGGTCGGTTGCCGTTAGCGCCACCACGAATGGTGCGTTTGACAACGTTGCGATTTCAGGATCGGTGATCCCGGAACCGGCCACGCTGGGACTGATCGGATCGATCGCCACCAGCCTCCTGTTCGTGCGCAGGCTGACCGCTTGACGATCCGTGGGGCGGGAATGGATAGTGTGATGGGCGGGGGAAACTCTCCCGCCTTTTTCTTGATCGGGTGGCAATGGAGAAAAGAATGGTTGAAAAACAGCTCATAGCAGGTTGCCTGCTGCTGGCGACGGTGGTCCATGCGGAGACGCTGATCGGCTGGGACGGCGGCACCGGCACCAACACCGTCCTCCGGGCGGCCGGCATCAACGGAACCCTCTTCACGGGGAAGCTCTACGCGGTCGATGCCGCGGCGGGCTCGCGGGACGGCAC
>JBGSLE010000513.1:0-5269 GCA_041740875.1 Pontiella sp.
GGCCGCGGAGGTGCGGGTGCGCAAGCTGGATGAAACCGCAGAATCCGCCTACCGCATCACCTACCGCGAAGGCGAAACCGAAAAGACGGAGATCCATTTCGACGTCCGCCCCCTGGCGCTGCTGGCCAACACCGCGTTGCCCAACCTCGCCGTCCTCTCCATCGAAACGGTGCAAGCCGACGGGGCCGGATGGAAAACCGTCGAGCGCCTCCATGGCGATGGCGCCTCCAGCTAGGCCCAAAGCTGGCGGTCGAGCGCGCGGTATTGGATCGCCTCGGAAACATGGTGCGGCAGGATGTCCTCTTCCGCCGCCAAGTCGGCGATCGTCCGCGCGACCTTCAGGATCCGGTCGTAGGCGCGCGCGCTGAAATTGAGGTCCGACATCGCCGCGCGCAGAATGTGTTCGGCGTCGGCCCCCAACCGGCAAACACGGTGCAGCGTCTTGCTGCGCATGTTGGCGTTGCAGTGGACGCCGGGCTCTTTGCGGAAGCGCTCGTGCTGGATTTCGCGCGCCCGAACCACCCGCTCCCGGATTCCGTCCGAAGGCTCCCCCTTTTCGAGCTTGGTCAGTTGCTCGTAGGAGATCGCCGGTACCTCGACGTGGATGTCGATGCGATCGAGCAGCGGCCCCGAAATCCGGCTGCGGTAGCGCGCAATCTGCATCGGCGAACAACGGCATTCGCGCTTGGGGTCGGTCTGGTAGCCGCACGGGCACGGGTTCATCGCCGCCACCAGCATGAAGCGGCAGGGATAGGTGACGCTCGCGGCGGCGCGCGCAATTGTCACCTCGCCATCCTCCAGCGGCTGGCGCATCACTTCGAGCACGCTGCGCTGGAATTCGGGCAACTCGTCGAGAAACAACACGCCGTTGTGCGAGAGGCTCACCGAGCCGGGCATCGGGTTGGTGCCGCCGCCGAGCAGGCCGGCGTCGGAAATCGTGTGGTGCGGCGAATGGAACGGCCGCCGCGCCACCAGCGCCTGGTGCGATTTGAGCGACCCGGAAATGCTGTGGATCTTCGTCGTCTCCAGCGCCTCGTCGAGCGACATGGAGGGGAGGATCGACGGGATGCGCTTGGCAAGCATGCTCTTGCCGGTGCCGGGCGGGCCGATCATCAGCAGGTTGTGTCCGCCGCTGACGGCGACCTCGAGGGCGCGTTTGGCCGACTCCTGCCCCTTGACGTCGGAAAAGTCGTCTTCGTAGAGGGCGTTCGCCTCGAAGACGGAGCGGATGTCGAGCTGGTAGGCGTCGAGTTTGATCGTTTGGTTGAGGAAGTCGGCCGCCTCGCGCAGGTTGCGCACGGGAAAAACCTTGATACCATCGACCACCGCCGCCTCCTCGGCGTTTTCGGCGGGCACCATGATCGCCTTGATCCCCTGGTTGCGCGCCATGAGGGCGATCGGCAACACCCCGCGCACCTTCCGTACCGCGCCGCTCAGCGCCAATTCGCCGACAATGCAGATGCGCGGCAGCAGATCCGCCTTGATGTCTTCGAGCGCGGCGATGATGCCGAGCGCAATCGGCAGATCGAAGCTCGGCCCCTCCTTCTTCATGTCGGCCGGCGCGAGGTTGATCGTGGTGCGGCCCATCGGCGGGCGGAAGCCGGAATTGATGAGCGCCGTCCAGACGCGGTCGGAACTCTCCTTCACGGCGGCGTCGGGCCGGCCGACGATCACCACCTTGGGTTCGCCATGCCCGGCATTGACCTCGATCTCGACGGGATACGCCTCGATCCCCACCACCGCGCCCGAATTCACCTGTGAAAGCATTGCCTCTCCTTGCCCGTGATTGCACAAAACTTAAAAGAGAAAACCCTTTCGCGCGCTCTTTTCCAAGGAAAAACACCCGTAGCCGCTCGGCCGGGAGATCGCGCACATTAAATTATGTATTTGTTTATCATATTTATCATATTCCTTGACGGGGTCTGATTCCATAAGAGAAGGTGCGCGTGTACGCAAAAATTAGGGAACCAACGGAGGCAAAGAATGAACCCTTTGTGTAACGTCTCTCATCGGCTGCCCCGCAGCTACCGCCTTCTGGCGGCATTGGCCTCTGTTTCCATTACGACAACCTGTGCGGCCGGAGTCGACTTCGAGCTGAAGCTTTGGCACGGCTACAACTATTATTATGGCGACGCGCGTCTAACCGCCTCCTCGCCGTCGCCGGTCACCTACCACCGGGTCGAATCGCCGAACGGACTGATCTGGCAGAATGCCGGGAGCGACAACACCGGCAGCTCTTCGTCGCTGAGTGAGACCACCGATGTCGCCGCGCTGGTGAACGAAATCACCAACGGCACGTGGGCGCTGACACTCAATGTCGGCGACGCCTCGGAGCAACACTATGCCTTTTCAATCGATCTCTCGGGGGTCGATAGCGCGCTGCTCGGCGATGCCGTGATCACGGCTCCGCTGCAAGGCGCAAGCGTTGCGTCCAATCCGCCGACGATCGAGTGGACCGGACCCACGAGTTTCCCTACGATAAACATCTATGTGTCGCTCGAGGACTTTCCATACACCCTCCAAGACTATGAAACGCTGCCAGGCGCAGCGACCAGCTGGACGCCTTCGGTGGTCTTGGAGCAAGGCAGCCAGTCGATCTTGCTGACCTACGACAGCTACAACTACGCCGGCGCCACCATCGGCACACCCACCAACCTCGTGGGCGGGGCATCGCTGGCCGGATGGACCGCAAACCTGGACCTCTCCACCTATGTTTATTCCGACTTCAACGTCCAGGGCGGATTAGCGTTCGATGAAGCCGTCGAGATGCCGGGTCTGAGCTGGACGACGGGCGGCGGCGAGGACTGGTTCGTGCAGTCGAACGAATACAACGTCGGAGTCTCGGCACTTCAGAGCGGAGCGGTCGGATACAACGGATCTTCGTGGATCGAAACCTCCGTGCAGGGGCCCGGCACCCTGACGTTCGACTGGAACCTGCTCGCCGATGCCGACGACTACTTCTCGCTCTCCGTGTCAAACCTCTACGGCGAGTACGAGGAATTGGGCTACTATGGCTACGACTCCGGCTTCTGGGATTACCGTGAGATCTCTCTCGAAGAGGGACAGAACCTGTTACGCTGGACCTTTTACAACGACGACCCCACCGCCGGCAGCTACGATGCCGCCTTCCTGGACAATGTGGTGCTTGATATCGCCATCGACTACGAGGCCGAATTTTCGATCACGATCGAACGGGTCGATCAGGGCGGATCCTCCCACTACCTCGTGTTTCCGAACCTGACGTACAGCTACCCCGTCCCCGTTACCGTCAACGAAGTCGTATCCCCCAATGGCCTGTGCAGCGGCGGCGACTCCTCTTCGTCGTCGCTAAATTTTGCCACGCTGCAAGACGCCATCGACGAAATCGAGGCGGGCGACTGGATCCTCTATTTCGACCGTTACGGTTCGGGCAACGAGTTCTATTTCACCGTTTCGGTCGATGCGCTCGCCACGAACGACCTGCCGGTGGTGAGCATCACCAACCCTGCCCATGGCGCCACCGGCGTATCCACGAACACCGTCTTTACCTGGTCGGGCCCCGCGGACTTCGACTCAGCCTTCGCGCTGGTCCGGCACGCGAACCCCGGCTACACCATCGGCTTTTCGACCTTGCCGGCTTCCGCCACAACATGGACGAACGCGCCGTCTCTGCCGGAGGGAACCAATATGTTCTCGGTGACTTACACGCGGGGGAACTTCACCGGCCTCACCATCAGCCATCCGGAGGACGCCTCGTTCAATCCCCTCTTCTCATGGGCGACATACGCAGAGCTTTCCTCGCTCGGACGGTCCACGTTCCAGACGGCCGCCGGCTTCGTGCCGGCGCCGGTCACGCTGCTTCCGCCGATCGCGGCCGGTGGCAACCTGGCCCTGTCGTTCGTGTCGCAGTCCGGCACCACGCATTTCATCTACTACACCACCAACCTGGTGACCGGGCCGTGGATGGACGCGACCAACTTCCCCGGGAACGGAACCACCAACCTCGTGACGTTTCCCGCAACCAACGCGGCGGCCTATTTCAAGGTCGAAACCCAGTAGCATCGACAAGCGGATCCAGAGACACCGGCAGGCCCTGCGGCCTGCCGGTTTTTTTGCGCATTTTTCCAGACATTCGAATCCGTCTCTCCTACTCTCCCTGCAACCATCCAACAACCAACCGATCCATGATCAAAAACAAAGAACCCGATCCCGCCGAAACTGAAATCCTCCCCGAACCGGAGGTGCCGGACATCCTGCCGGTCATGCCGCTGAAAAACTTCGTCCTCTTCCCCCAGATGGTCGCCCCGCTGGTGGTGACGAGCGAGGAGTCGAAAAAGCTCGTCGCCAAGCTATCGACGCGCACGCCGCACTTCATCACCGCGCTCCAGCGGCGCGACGAGATCGACGAAGCGAAACTCTCCCCGGAGGATCTCCACCGGATCGGTTGCGTCGCCCGCCTGCTCAAAACCCTGAACTTTCCCGACGGCACGACGCACGTCCTCGTCGAAGGCCTTTCGCGCTGCGAGATCGACCGGCTGGAGACGACGGAGGACTACCCGACGGCCACCTACCGCATGCTCAAGGAGCTCAACGACGACACGCTCGAAACCGAGGCGCTCGCCCGCAACGCGGCGGAAAAGTTCCAGCAGATCGTCGCCATGTCGCCCACGCTGCCCGACGAGTTGGCGATCGCCATCTTCAACATGGGCGCGCCGTCGCCGCTCTCCGACCTGATCGCCACCAACCTGCCCCTGCCGGTCGATGTCCGCCAAAACCTGCTGGCCGACAACCAGCCCGGGCAACGGCTGAAAACGCTGATGGAGTTCCTCAACCGCGAATACCAAATCCTCAAGCTCGGCAACAAGATCCAGAACAAGGTCCACGAAACCTTTTCCAAGACCCAGCGCGAAATATTCCTGCGCGAACAGCTCAGCACCATCCAGAAGGAGCTGGGCGAAAACGACCCGCTCGCCAACGAGCTGCTCCAGCTCGGCGAAAAACTCGCCGCAGCCCGCCTGCCGCAAGGGGCGCGCGAAGCCGCCGAAAAGGAGCTCCAGCGGCTCAAGTCCGTGCCGTCCGCCTCGCCGGAACACGGCGTGATCCGCACCTACCTCGAAGTGCTAGCCGAGCTGCCGTGGAACAAGTCCACCGAGGACCATCTCGACATCCTGGCTGCGCAGAAGATCCTCGACAAGGACCACTACGGCCTCGAAAAAGTGAAGGAGCGCATCCTCGAATACCTCTCCGTCCTCAAGCTCAAGAAGGACATGAAGGGGCCGATCCTCTGCTT
>JBGSLE010000514.1:0-2480 GCA_041740875.1 Pontiella sp.
AGCGAGAGCGGGCCCATGTAGACGCCCGAAATGAGCTTTTCAAAAACATGCCGTCCGGGATTTTCGCTGCGGTCGTCGAGCGCGTGGTCGAACCGGCCCCGCTTGAAGGCGGAAAACCCGCCGGACTCGACGTTGACCACCTGCGAACCGGCCCTAAGGTAGCCCTCCAGCTTGCCGATATTTTCGTTGCGCTCGACGTAGGCGGTGTTGGTGCCCGTGCCCAGGATGAAGCCGACGTAGGAGGAGGCGTCGAACGCCTGGCCTTGGGCAAGGCCGGCCAGCAGGCAGGCGACCGTGTCGTTGAGGATCACGACCCGCTTGCCGGAAACACCGCGCGCCGCCAAAGCGTCAACCAGGCCCGACCCGATGTGCGCGCCGACCAGCTCCGGAATCTTGATCTCCTTGGTCCAGTGCAAAAGCCGTCCGTCGAAGTCCGGCAGGATCGTGGCGGGATAGGAGAAGCAGAAGCCGATCTCTTCGAACTCGTTTTGAAGTGGAACCAGCGCGTCGGCGAGCACGGCGTAGAATTCGGCGGCGGAAACCTCGTGGTCGCGCCCCGGCATGGGTTGCTTGCCGAAATGGGCGAGTTCGAGTTCGCCCCGTTTATTGAAGCGGGCGATGCCCATGCGCAGGTTGGTTCCTCCGGCGTCGATGACGGCCACCGGCTTCCCGGCGGGGACGCGGCCCTCCGTGCCGACATAGGCCGGGATCATCGCCAGCGAGCTACCCTCGCCGCCGAGCCCTTTTTCCATCTCTTCGATGAACCCCGCCAACAATGCATCCGCATTGTAAGCCTGCGCCGAAACCATCTGATCCTTCAACCACGCCTTGATATCCATCGGAACTCCCCTTGCAAGAAAAGCCCCTTATTACCTTCCGGTGCCCGCCGGTTCAAGCATCGATGCCGCCTCACCTGCGTTGAGACCGATTAAGCCGTTGGCGCACCACGCGTCGAACGAATGGCCTTCGTGGCGGAAGGTGCGTTTCGCATAGCGGGCCAAAAACCGGGGATCCGTCTGGATCCCCTTGAGCACCCGCTCGTCGAAGGCGGCGGAATCGCCGCAAAGCACCAGCTCCGGTTGCCAGCGGTAAAAGACGTCGGGGTTGAAGGCCGAATGGTTGCGCAAGCCTACGCGGGATCCGGGATGGTGCGCCATTTCGGTGGAGTTCAGCCCCATCAGGTCGAGGACCGGACCCGGATAGGCGTATTTGATTCCCCCCGCCGTGATCGCCCCGACGCTGGGATATTCCCCTTGGCTGCGGAACATCGCTTCCAGCGCCCGGCCGGTCGCACGCCCCTCCCTCGCAATGCGGAATTCGTGCTTGAGAAAACCCGTAGAGGGAAAGAGCAACCACCCGCAGAGCAGCAACCCCGGCAGCACAAGCTTTTCCGGCCGCGGGTCGGCCACGGCGCGAAGCCCCGTCCATTCGCGGGCGGCGACCAGGCACAGCAACGGCCAGAGCGGCTGGAAGAAGCGGAAGGAGCCAAAATGGTCGCCGCCCACCCACACGGGAATCGCGATTCCCGGCAGCAGGCATAGCGCGATCCGGAACGACTCGGCCGAACACCGTTTGGCGCGGAACAAGGCGGCCAGCCCGGTGGCGGACACAACCAAAACGACCGGATTGAGCACCAGGTATCCGCCCAGATAGCGCAATCCGCCACCAATGTTCGCCAGCAGATCCGGCGAAACCTTGGCGTAGTAGGTGTTGGGAAAGGGATAGCCGAAATATCCCCAGCGAAAACCGACCAAGGCGAGCAGGGTGAGCACAAACGAAGCCGCAAGCGGGAGCGTCGCCTTGACCCCGTTTCCAACGCCGAAAACGAGCACCAGCCACGCCCCCCACAGCATCGACTCGGGCCGGGTCAGCACGAGCAGGGGCAGCAGGAGCAGCAACGGGCGGGGCTTGCGCTCGGCCACCGCCAAAATCGATCCCGTCAGCAACGCGCACCACAACCCCGATTCCATCAACGACACCTGGCACCACGCAAACCATCCCGGCGCGGCGGCCAGCAGCAACAGGTACCATCCCGGATGATCGGTCCGGCGCAGGCACGCCGCGCAGACGGCGATGCCCAACAACACATTGAGCACGAGTAGCGGCGCTTCCACCGATTCGAAAAGAGTGAAAAAACCGGCGCAAACCAGCGTCCATAGCAGCGACGTGAACCCCTCGACGCGCTCGGTGCCAATGTTGTAGACGAATCCGTGCCCTTCGGCGAAATTGCGCGCATAGACAAAAAAGATATCGGCGTCGTCGATCCCGGTGGCAGGACAACCCAGCAACCACCAAACGAGGGCGCAACCGAAGGTCACGACGGCCGTCGCTTGCAGGATGCGGAGGGCTTGGACGGGAATTTTCATGGCCGGGGAAACTGGCAGATCGAAGGACGGGAAGCAACCTACTCGTTGTGGTAGGGATGGCCGTCGAGCAGCGTAAAGGCGCGGTAGAGCCCTTCGAGCAGGACGATCCGCGCC
>JBGSLE010000515.1:0-8687 GCA_041740875.1 Pontiella sp.
CATCGAGTTCATGCCGTGGCAAGCGGATCCGGAGGCGTTTTACGGTCGCATCGCCCTCCTCTTGCTGCCCTCGCGCTACGAAGGGGTTCCGCTGGTGATGCTCGAAGCGCTGGCGCGCGGCATTCCCGTGGTGGGAAGCGACCGCGATGGAATGGCCGAACTGCTTCCGCGCGCGTGGACCTTCGCGGCGGGCGATGGCCCGGCGTTGGCCGAAACCGTTGCCCGGGTGCTGAATGGCGGGCAAAAGGAGACCGGGCCGCTCCAGCCGTTTGGCATCGGGGCCGTCGCCAGCAATGAGCAGCCGGCAGCCGGCGAAATGCTTCGGAAACCGGCAGAAGCACTCCACCATGAAATCCTGCCGCTTCTGCTTGAACTCCACGCGGCCCAGCATGCCCAAGACGGTGCGTGGCTCCGAGCGCCTGGCGCGGGGAGCCTGGGGCAGGGGAATCCCGTTGGGAACGATGGCAACGGGCTTGGTGCAGCCGCGATCGACCAGCAGCTGCCTCATGCGTTCGGAAATGGCGATGAACCGGTCCGGTTTTTGGAAAAGGGAGCGGTTGGTGCGGTCGCGCAGCGCACCCAGCGTTGCGCCCATTTCGGCCAGCCGGTGCGGCAGCGCGAGATAGCTGGCGCAAGGGATGCCGGCCCTGTTTGCGGCCAGCACCGCCTGCGACGATTGCTCGATATCCCCTTGGATGCAGAGCACCAGATCGGGCTTCAGCGCGGCGAAGCGGGCGGCGAGGTCGCGGATGCCGCCTGGGCTGAAGCGGTTGCGCAGGCCCTGGAGCTTGCGTGTCGTGCATTGCGTTTCCAGCAGGGGAGCGATTCCCGTTTGGGCGAGGCGTTCGGCCAGCCGCCGGTTGGCCGGATTGGCCATGCAAACCAAATCGATCGACGGTTCGGCGGCCAGCGCCTCCAACCCGTGGCAGGCCATCGCCTGGTGGCCGCCAAAATCCGGGTTGTCGTCGTAGGCGAGGATTTTCACATGGCGGTCCTAGAAACCCGGGAGGGGGGAGAGTCCCAGGTTTCCACCCGGAGCAACCGGCGGAACCAGCTGCTGGAACTCCCTTGTGTTCCGGACGGGATCGAAGCGCCTGTCCTTGCGCAACATGTTCCGCGCGGGTTCGCCGCCAGCCTCGACGGCCTTGCCGAGCGAGACCCACATTTCGCCGCGCTTGTTCAGGACCAATTGCAGCGCGGCCAGGTTGGCCCAGCCCTGCGGATCGCCGGGTTGGGCGGACGTGTATTGCTTTAGCGCCTGCTCCACCACGGCGAACCGCTGGTTTTGCGCCATGAACTGGGCGAGCTGGAGGGTCATCTGGGGATCCAAGGTGCCGCTTTTGAGCATCTGCATCGAAAGCGCGTCGGCCTGGGCGACCATCCCCAGGTTGAGGTAGATCATGTTCAGTTCCATGGCCTCGGGGAATTCAATGTTGCCGCCCTTGAGCTTTTGCTCTAGCAACTGCCGCTTGGCGCTCATTTCCTTCAACTGCTTGAGGCGGGTGCGGAACGTGTCGGCATTGTCGTTGTTGGGATCCTTGGCCATGAACTCATCGAACAACGCGATGGCTTCGTCGAAGCGGCCCTGCCGCGAAATCAGGTCGGCCAGGCGGAAGTTGGATTCGGGGCTGAGGTCGTAGAGGGCGACCGATTGGCGGAAGGCGGCTTCCGCCTCCGCGGGTTTTCCGCGCGCGGCGTAGAGGCCGGCGATGGCGCTGCGCAGCTTGGAGAACGACTTGCGCGCCACGATGTCGCGCATGAACTTCTGGTCGTTGAGCAGGCGGTCGCAGTACCAGTTCCAGAAGTCGGTGTCGTTCTTGACGATCTCGTCCGTCAGCGGCGCGGGCTGGCTGTTGATCTTCATGATGAGGCCGTGCGGCGTGAGGTAGGGGTACATCCACGGCAGCACGTAGCTCTCCTCGACGTAGAAGGTGCGCAGCGGCGGCAACCCGGTCTGGGGATCGGGGACGGGGGAGTCGTAGACTGCGGCGGAGCCGACCGGGCGCGTCTTTTCATCGGTCTTCGTCTCCGTGCGGTACTGGTTGTGGTCGAAGATCATCTTGCTGAGGAAGCCGTTGATCTGCATGACGCCGCCCACGCCCTGCACCTGGACCTTGCCCCCCTCGGTCTTGACGTCGGCGCCGGCCTGGATGCGGCCGGACTGGACGCCTTGGATGTATTCCTGGAAGGCGAGGTTGGAGTCGAGCGGCGAGGGGATCCAGATCTGGTCGCCGTAGAGGTCGCGCATGACGTTCATGTAGGTGTTGTCGGCCAGCTCGTTCTGGGTGATGAGGTAGACGTCCTGGCGGACCTTGGCGGAATAGATCATGTAGGTGGGCACGAAACGTCCCGGATCGGTGCCGCCGAAGAAGATGGCGTTGGTGCCCATGGGTTCGGGATAGTTCTTGTTGGGATAGGCCGCCCAAATTTGCTCGAATTCCTCCGGGGAATGCCAGGCGCGCAGATCCTCCTCGATGCCCCTGACGCCCTCCAGCTGCCAGTTGCCGAACTGCCAGCCGAAGTCGTGGCCGTTCTGCTCGCAGCCGCCAACGATCATTTTCTGGCGCTCGCTGGTGTAGTTCTTGTACACAAGCGCGAACGGCAGCAGCAGGACCATTGCCACCCCGCCGATCTTGGTGACGGGGTTGTTTTTCACGATGGTTTCGAGAAAGGCCATGATCAGCAGCAACCCGTAGCCCAGCCAGATCACGAACAGCGCGTGGGACTGGATGTACTGGGTGCGGCCGATGAACTGGTTCTGGATATCCATCTTGGGGTTGTGCAGCACCATGAAGACGACGCTCACGAAGATGAAGCCGATGAAGGTGGTCACCAGCCAGGTGTTGTTTTTTTTCCCCATCTTGGGCGCGAACAGGAACGGGATGGCCGCAAGCAGGGCGACCGGCCCGAAAAACTGGGCGCGCAGGTCGATGACGTAGGCGCCGATCTGCTTCAGGAATTGGAGGGTGAACACGTGCGCAAGGGTGACGCGCTCGTACTGCCCGCGGGTTAGCGCATGCATGAAGCCCTGCCATGTGCGCGGATAACCCCAGTTGATCGGGGGATTCTGGTCGGACGAGAAGGGCATGTAGAGGTAGAACGCGAGCCCGACCCACAGGACGAGGAAGGTCGGCCCCACCACCTTGCCGTTCGGCAGCGCAAACCATGCAATGGCCGGGATGATCAAGGCGTAGGCCGTCCAGAACCAGAAGCCGATCTTTTCCGGCCCGGTCGCCCAGCACCACTCGGTGTCCACCGCCATCTTGTTCACGACGACCATGACGACGTAAAAGAGGCCGGCAACCACGAAATCGCGGAACAGCCGAAGATCCCGGAAGAGGATGGCGGCGGCGATGGAGAGGCCCATGAACATCAGGGTCTGGTGGTTGGTAATGCCCAGGCCGAAGGTGAAGGCGCTCAGGATCAGCCAGTGGGATTGCTTCGGATTGGACATCCAGCGGTAGAGAAAGAGCAGCAGCAGCGACTGGAAAAGGATGTTGAGCGAGTAGACCTCGGCGATGACCGCTTGCGACCACATGCCTTGGCTGAAGGCCAGCAAGAGGCCGCCGGCAATGCCGGCCGAGGCGCAGAAGAGGTTTTCGGTCTTCTCGCCGAGCAGGTTGGTCTCCTTCTTCAGGCTGCGCAGCAGGTCGATGCCCGAGCGGCTGATGAGCAGCGCCAGCATGCCGCAGGCGGCGGCGCCGGCCACGGCGGAGAAGAGGTTGACGGCCCAGGCCGGATTGGGATGGCCATGGAACGTGACGGCATGGAACACCCACTGGAAGAACCAGGTCAGCAGCGACCAGATCGGATAGCCGGGGGGATGCGGTACGCCGAGGTAGTCCGAGGCGACGACGAGTTCGCCGGAATCTTCGAGCCCGACGGTGGGCTGGAGCGTCAGGACATAGACGGTCAGGACGACGAGGAACGTGGCCAGGCAGGCGACCCAGTCGGACTTGCGAAAGAATTTTTCCATGTTCAAAACGGTACGCTCCTTCTGAAAAAACGAAGCCACAGAATAGGTTAAACCACCCGTTCGTCAAGTGCGCATCTGCCCGGCAACGCCCGGGTGGCGGTTAGCGTGGCGCGGAGGAATTGATCTTCTGGGCTTCCGCGGCGTAGGCCTGCGCGGCGCGGGAGTTGCCTTTGCTGCCGTAGGCGCTGGCCACAAGCTGGAAGGCGGGCGCGAAGCGGGGATTGCGCATGATGCATTGGTTGCCCATGTCGATCGCGGCATCGGGGTTGCCCTTGTTGAGATAGGCGACGGCCATGAAATAGTAGGGCAGGTGGTAGTTGCCGGTTTTTTTTGCCAGGGCCGAAAAGGTTTGGATCGCGGCATCGTATTGCCCCGATTGCAGCTGGATGCGCCCCATGGTGTCCATGGCGGCGACGGATTCGGGGTGGAAGTGCAGCGCTTGTCCGGCGTGGTGGAGCGCCGGCTCCATTTCGCCCATGGCCAGGTAAACCGAGGCGAGCGTGCTGTGGACCCCATCGTCCTGGGGATCGATGGCGAGGTAGTTCTTGAAGTGCGCGATGGCGGATGCGGCATCGTTGGTCTTCAGCGCTTCATACCCTAGGAAATCCTCCTTGGAGGGGCGCTTGACGACCGCGCAAACCGGGGTGTTGTCGACCTTGACCGTATGGATGGTTCCGGCGGGCGGCCAGAGGCCGCTGCGAAGCTGGTGGGGGGAGATGTAGCCGGAATAGAAGACGCCGTAGTCCCAGTCGTACCGTCCGCGGTTGTGGTAGCCGGAGATGCCGATGTGGCCGATGCGGTCTTTCAGGTGGCGCAGCTGGTGCCATAGCGAACTGTCGTTTACCGCGATGATGAGCGGTTTTCCCTGCGCCAGCTCGGCGTCGACATGGTCGAGCAGCCAATCCGTGCCGGCGCGCAGGCTGTGCTGGTAGTAGTCGGTTTCGTAGTATCCGTTGGCCTTGTCAACCCCGCCGAAGAGTTCGTTGAAGTAGACGTATTCGTGCGGGTGGTTGCGGACGATGTAGGCGGCCGGCGGGAAGCAAAGCGCCAGGAACGCCACGCCGGCGACGGCTTGGAACGATTTTTTCGGCAGGCGCCGGAACAGGGCGTCGAAGCCGATGGCCGCGAGCGCGACCATGTAGGGATAGGTGAACATCAGGTGGCGCCAGCCGCCGTAGTCGTTTTGGATCTTCAGCGCGGCGTAGAGGATCGGGAAGAGCCAGGAAAAGGCGAGGATGAAGAGCGGAAAGGCGTTGCCGCGGTTGGCGATGCGCGGCGAAAGGGCAACGAAGAGGACGATGCCGGCGAAGACGACGGCTGGGATGGTGATGGCCATGTATTTGATCGAGTAGTACCACGGGATCTGGTTCGACCAGATTTGTTCGCCCTCGAAAACCTGGATGATGCTGACGCCGAGCGACGACATGGCCTTGAGCACTTCAAGGGAGTTGGAGACCGGGCCTTCCAGTCCGAACGGCCATGGCAGGATGCCTAGGAAATAGCTGCACGGCAGGATGGCGAATCCCACGCCAAGCAGGGTTCCCGCCTTTCGGAGCGATGCGGGCGCGAGGATTTGCCGGAAGGGCGTGGTGGTTAGAAAGTAGAGTCCCGCAAAGAGGAAGAAATAGGGGATGAGCACGATCGTTCCGATCCGCAGGCTGATGCCCGAGGCGATGGCCACTGCGATCCATGCGGCGTTGCGGAGCTTCCGGCGGGGAAAGTCGCGGAAAAAGGCCATCATGAAATAGGTGGACATGGCAAAGGCCGCCGATACCGGGATATCCTTGTTGTTGTTGTAGGAATGGCCGAGCAGGCGCGGGGATAGGAAAAGCAGCAGGATGGTCAGGGAAGCGGCCCGGTATCCGGCGGTGCGCGCCACGAAAAGGCCGGTGATGAAAAAGAGGAACCATCCGCTCAGCGCATTGAAAAAATGGCGCATCTGGTAGGGGTCGTCGGGGTGGAAAACCTTTTCGAGCACGACCATGGCCAAGTCGAAGGATTGGCTGTTGTAGTGCTGGGGATCGACCCCTTTTTGCGTGATGGCGGATTTGTCCTGCCCGAGGCTGGCATAATAGGCGTAGACTTTTTTGGCCTGGTTGTAGTAGCGGCCTTCGTCGGCGGAAATGCCGGCGTCCAGGCTGAGCAGCGGCAGCAGGATGAGTGTCGCCAGCAAAATCCCCGCGAAAATGTTCCGCCAAACGGCGGGTTCATCGGGGCGTTCGGGAAGGAGCCTGAGAAAAAGGTTTTTCATGCGGGGATTTCCGTTGGGAATGGTTTTTCAGCGCTGGTTTTGATCGTGTGTTGCAACAGATGGCCCACGACCGGGATGGGGCGCAATTCGGCATAGATCTGGTAGGAGAACAGGGTTTTGCTGACCTTGATCAGCAGCTTGTTGATGCCGAGGAGCAGCCGGCCGGCAAGGTTGTCGCCCACCGCTTTCGGGAACGGGACGGGAATGCCTTTGATTTCCTTGACGGCGAACCCGCACTCTTCGCAGAGGTGCTTGAGGGTTTTGAAGGTGAAGAGCCGGGTGTGCGTAATGTCCAGGATGCCCGCCTTCCCGTAGTTGAACTGTCCGAGCAGAAGCTGGAGGCGTACGACGGCAAAGGCGATGTTGGGTGTCGTCAGGATCACGGTGGCGGGGCTTAGCTTGAGCTGGTCGCGCAACGCATCCATGAATGCCTCGGGCTTCCGGAGGTGCTCGATGATGTCGAGCATCAGGATGTAGTCGAACGTGTCCACGTCGGAGGGAAACCGCGGATCGTCGAGATTGCACTGGAGATAGTCGTCGAAATGGGCCTGCGCCTTCAGCGGGAGCTGGTCGATGCCGCAAACCCGGCACCCTTTTTTCTTCAGTTCGCCGGCGATCAGCCCTTCGCAGGCGCCGATATCGAGCACGCGGGAGCCCGGAGCGACGCGGTTGATCGCCAGGGTGTGCGAGGATTCATAGCCGAGCTTGAGCGTGTAGTGGCTGGCTTCCTGTGCGATGTCGTACTTGCGCTTGTAGAGGATGGAAAGCCGCTGGAGGCGGCTGTGGAGGCAGGCGAGGAGCACGTCCCCGGCATACTTGATCCCGTTCACATGGCAGATTTCGTCGCCGTAGTAGGTGGGGATCGGGGTTTCGTGGATGCGCTGCCCGGCCAGCAGCAGCTGGATGATGATTTCGGTGTCGAAGTGGAAGTCCGGCGAATTGTGCTGGAACGGGATGCGCCGCAGGGCGGCGACGGCGTAGGCGCGGTAGCCGGAGTGGAATTCGGAGAGCTGGGCGCCGAGCATGCGGTTTTCCAGAAAGGTGAGGATCTTGTTCCCCGCGAACTTGTAGAGCGGCATGCCGCCTTTGCGGGCGGCGCCCTTGACCATCATCCGCGAGCCGAACACCGCGTCGGCCTCGCCGCGCAGCAGCGGGGAGAAGATCTCCTCGATCAGCTCCGGGGCGTATTGCCCGTCGCCGTGCAGCAAGACGACGGCATCGAAGTTTTTGTTGATGGCGTACTGGTAGCCGAGCTTCTGGTTTCCCCCATAACCCTGGTTGACCGGATTGAAGAGGATCGTGAGGTTGAGGCTTTTGTTCTGGCCCTGGAAGCGGCGGGCCACGTCGAAGGTCTTGTCCTTGGAACCGTCGTCGATGATCAGGATTTCATAGTCGTACGAGGTGAAGATGTTCGGCGGAATGCGCAGGAGCACCTTTTCGATGTGGTGCTCCGCGTTGTAGGCCACGATAAATATCAGGACTCTGTTCATGGGTGCCTTCTGGTCGGATGAAAAACGCCCATGACGCTAGCAGAGCGCGGGGGGCGATTAAACCGCTTTTTGCGCTTTGTTCTTTCTTTAAACCATGCAATTTTTTCCATGCGTGTGTACCCATGCCATGAAAACTGCCGTTGTCATCCTGAACTGGAACGGGCGGGCCTTTCTCGAAAGGTTTCTGCCCTCGGTCGTCGCGCACTGCCCGGCCGGCGCCGAGGTGGTGGTGGCGGACAATGCGTCCACCGACGGTTCCGTGGCGTTCCTGCGGGAGCGCCATCCGCAGGTCCGGCTGATCGAATTCCAAGAGAATGGCGGCTTTGCCAAGGGCTACAACGACGCGCTGCGGCTCGTGGACGCCGACTACTACGTTTTGCTGAATTCCGATGTCGAAACGACCGAAAACTGGATTCCCCCCGTCATCGGGATGATGGAGGCCAACCCGGCCATCGCGGCCTGCCAGCCGAAGATCCGCAGCCTCCACGAGCGCGGAAAATTCGAGTATGCCGGCGCGGCCGGCGGATTCATCGACGCCTACGGCTATCCCTTCTGCCGCGGGCGCATCTTCGACGTGCTCGAGGAGGACAGGGGGCAATACGACGACGCGCGCGAAATTTTCTGGGCCACCGGCGCCTGCCTGTTTGTGCGCGCCGAAATCTTCCACGCGCTCGGCGGTCTCGACGAGGATTTTTTTGCCCACATGGAGGAGATCGACTTTTGCTGGCGGCTGAAAAACGCCGGCTACACGGTGATGTATTGCCCCGAATCGACCGTCTTCCACGTCGGCGGCGGCTCGCTGCCCAAGGAATCGCCAAGGAAAACCTACCTAAACTTCAGGAACAACCTGTCGCTGCTCGTGAAAAACCTGCCGGCCAAGCGGCTGGCGTGGGTGCTGTTTGTCCGCTATCTTCTGGATCTTTTCGCCGCGCTCCAATTCCTGCTGAAAGGGCGGCGGGGCGATGCGGCG
>JBGSLE010000516.1:0-7109 GCA_041740875.1 Pontiella sp.
CTCGTTTCGCATGTGGATGTGCTGCCGACCGTCTGCGATTATGCAGGCATCGCGCCGCCGCCGGAGATGCGGGGATCCAGCCTGCGCCCGCTGCTCGAAGGACGCGATCCCGGAACGTGGCGCGAGCATCTCTACAGCTCGTTCCAAACGACCGGCCGGATGATCCGCTCCCAGCGCTATAAATATGTGATGCGCTACGAGTTTTCGGGCCGGGTTTCCAAAAAACCGGGTGACGGCGTCGAGGATCTGCCGTTTGTGCGCAAGGACAACGGGAAGCCGTCGCGGTTCATCCCGGGGCGCGGCGACCTCTTCAGGAAATACCCGCAGGAGCTGTTGTTCGACATGCAGAAGGATCCGTGGGAAACGAACAACCTGGCCGAAAATCCGGCCTATGCGGCGGCGGTGCAGGAGCATCGCGACCTGCTCGGCCAATGGGAATCGCGCTTGCGGATCGGAACCCGGTTCGACCGGAACTGACGATAGGAAAGACCGTGGCAAGGAGCAGGGGATATGGATGAGGGAAACACTTTTGGGAACCCCGGCAACGAATGGCGGGGCAAGCCATTCTGGAGCTGGAACGGCAAACTGGAAAGGGAGGAGCTGATCCGTCAGATCCATGTGATGCAGGAGATGGGCTTCGGCGGCTTCTTCATGCATTCGCGCACGGGGCTGGAAACGGAATACCTGGGCGACGAGTGGTTCGACCTCATCAATGCCTGCGCCGACGAAGCCGAACGGCTGGGCATGGAGGCGTGGCTCTACGACGAGGACCGCTGGCCTTCCGGCCTCGCGGGCGGCATCGTTTCGCAACATCCCGAATTCCGCCAGAAGGCCATCCTGCTGGAGGTCGATCCGGAGGGGGAGGGGGAAGACGTCATCGCCGAGTTTCGGTGCAGGTTGAATGGAATATGCTGCACGGAGGTTGAGCGGCTTGATACAGGAGCGGGGACATTCCTGTCCCCGTCCCAGGGGGCTGGAAAGCCCCCTCTCCAGGTGCTGCGCTTTTCCATCGTGGAGCAGGGCAAGAGCGGATTCTACAACGGCTACACCTACATCGACACGATGAACCGCGCGGCGACGGACGCCTTCCTGCAATGCACGCACGAAAAATATGCCGCCAAGTGTGGCGGACGACTCGGCAAATCGATCAAGGGCATCTTTACCGACGAGCCGCACCGCGGCGCACTGCTCGACGGCTTTTCGATGTACCGGCCCGACGGTGCGAATTGCGCGCCCTATACCCCGTCGCTCTTCGGCGAATTTGAAAAACGGTTCGGCTACGACCTGCGCACGAAACTGCCGGAGCTGTTCCTGCAGGTGGACGGCCGGCGGGTTTCGCAGGTCAAGTGGCACTATGTCGAACTGCTCCAGCAGCTCTTCCTCGAAAACTTTGCGATCCCCTGCAACGAATGGTGCGAACGGCACAACCTCATCCTGACCGGCCACGTCTTGCACGAAGACAACCTCACCGCGCAGACGGCGATGTCGGGTTCGGTGATGCGCTACTATGAGCACATGGCGGTGCCGGGCATCGATGTCCTCCGCGAGCACAACCTGAACTATTGGATCGTCAAGCAGCTTGCTTCCGCCGCGCGGCAGACCGGGAAAAAGTGGATGCTGTCGGAACTCTACGGCTGTACCGGCTGGCAGATGCCCTTTGCCGGCCACAAGGCCGTCGGCGATTGGCAGGCGCTGCTGGGCATCAACCTGCGCTGCCACCACCTGTCGTGGTACACGATGCGCGGCGAAGCCAAGCGCGACTATCCGGCCAGCATCCTGCACCAGTCGGCGTGGTACAAGGAATACAGGCACGTCGAGGACTACTTCGCCCGTTTCGGCTTCATGATGGCGCAGGGCGAGCCGGTGTGCGATGTGCTCGTGGTCAATCCCGTCGAAACCTTCTGGGCGCAGGTCCATCTGGGATGGTCGAAAAACCTCGCCCTTCAGGACGAATACCTCAAGACGCTGGAGTCAACATACCGGCAGCTCTTTACCTGGCTGCTCGAAAGCCAGGTCGATTTCGACTATGGCGACGAGGAAATGCTCGGCCGCTTGGGCTCGGTGGAAAACGGCCTGCTGAAGGTCGGCTGCGCAAGATACCGGACTGTTATCGTCGCCGGCATGGAAACCATCCGCTCCTCCACGGTCGCTCTGCTCGAACAGTTTGAAATGGCCGGAGGGAATGTGGTGGTTGTGGGCGAGGCTCCGTCTCACATCGACGCGCTTCCCGTCGCCTTCCCGTCGTTCGCACGGGTCGAATGCGCAAAGGAGGCCTTGCTGGATTCTGTTCCCGAACCGCTCGCGGCGATCGATGCGCCCGACATTTTCGGCCAGTTGCGCAAAACCGACGACGGCCTGCTCTTTGCCGCGCTCAACGTCAACCGCGCCGAGCGGCGCGAAAACGCCACGGTGCGCATCAAGAGCGCCGGAAGCATCGAGGAGTGGAACTGCGAAACCGGCGAACGCATTCCGGTTGCGGCGACGGAGTCCGATGGATGGAAGGTGTTCAACACCGATTTCCCGATCGGCGGGCAAAAGCTGTGGGTTGCCCACGTAGGCGCGACGCCCTCGTCGCGTACCCTGCGGCGGAAAAGCGGCGAGGGCGTCGCATCCACGATTCATGGGCCGTTCGCGTATTCGCTCTCCGAACCCAATGTGTGCGTACTCGATTTTGCGGAATACCGGATCGGCGGCGGCGACTGGCACCAGGCAACCGAAGTGCTCAAGATCGACCAAGCGATCCGCGATGCGTACGGGATCATGCGGCGCGGCGGCCATATGCTCCAGCCGTGGTTCACCGCGCAGCATGCCGCCAAGAAGCTTTGCCGCGTGGAGCTGCGCTTCCGGTTTGGCATCGATGTACTGCCGGATGGGATCGATCTGGTTCTCGAAGAGCCCGAAAAATTCCAGGTCGAGATCAACGGCCATCCGCTCGACCTCTCCGTGGGCTCCGGCAGGTGGATCGATGCCGTGTTCCATCGCGTCCGTCTGCCTTCGGGTTTCCTGCGCTGCGGCGGTAACGAAATCGCCCTGCAAATGGAGTATGCCGAAAACAGCAACCTGGAGGCCATCTACCTGCTCGGCGGCTTCGGCGTGAAGCTCGACGGAACCTCACGGACGATCATCTCCGCGCCCGGCCATCTTGAAACCGGCGACATCTGCACGCAGGGTTTCCCGTTCTATTCCGGAGCCCTCACGTACCACGTGCCGCTGCCTGCGGATGCGCGGCGGTTGCGGTTGCCCTCCTTTGGCGGGGCGTGCGCAAAAGTCGGCGGCAAGTTTCTGGGATGGGATCCATTCGAAGCCGATGTTTCGGGCAGCCAAGGTACCGTTGACGTGGAGATCATCCTTACGCGTCGCAACACGTTTGGGCCGTTGCACGACCGGCTGGATCCCCGGCCGCAAATCGGCCCGCCCAATTTCCTGATCGAAGGGGAGATGTATTCGCCGGAGCCGCTTGTGCTGCCAGCGGGCCTGCTGGAAAAGCCGGTGGTCTTTTGTCCGGAACCGGACAGGCATGCAGTTGCATAGTTTGCGGGGTGTCGTTAAAACCATGGCTAGCAAGGAGTGTGTATGAACGCGAGGGAGCGGGTGTTGGCGGTCTTGAACCGCGAAGCGACCGACCGGATACCGGTCGATATCTGGCTGGTTCCGGAGCTAGTGGAAAAGTTCAAGAAGCGGCTGGGGGTGGATGACGAACTCGACATCTACCGCAAACTGGGCGTCGACAAGATCGCTTGGCTGGGCATCCCCTACAAGGGCGTGGTGCTGAAGGATCCCAACGAGCAGCGGCAGGTCAACCACTGGGGCGTCAAGTTCAAGAAGGTCGAGGCCAGCAAGAATGCCGAATACGGCGAGGTCGCTTTCCATCCGCTTTTGGAACTCGACGATATTTCCCAGCTGGCCGACTATCCTTGGCCCGATCCGGACGATTTCGACTATGCAACCGCCGCAGCGGAGGCCAAGACGCTGGCCAAGGAATTCGTGACCCTCGGTCCATGGATCTCCCTGTTCGAAGTATACTGCTCCATGCGTTCGCTGGAAGAGGCGCTGATGGACACCATTGCCGAACCGGAATTCCTGCATGCCGCGCTCGACAAGATCGCCTGGTCGCAGGGCGAAATGGCGCGCCGTTTCCTCGAAGCCGCCGGGGGCGCGATCGACATGGTCTTCATCAGCGACGACCTCGGCACCCAGCAGAGCCTGCTAATGTCGCCCGATGCCTTCGAGGAGTTTTTGTTCCCTCGCCTGAAACGCTGGTGCGACATGGTCCACGCCCACGGCGCCAAGGTGTTCTTCCATACCGACGGCGCATCCGAACCGTTGATTCCGCGCCTGATCGATGCGGGAATCGATGTGCTCAATCCGATCCAGCATATCTGTCCAGGCATGGATTGCCGGGAACTCAAGGCCACGTATGGCGACAGGCTCATCTTCCATGGCGGCGTGGAAAACCAGAAAATCCTGCCCTTCGGCACGCCGGAGGAGGTCGCTGGAGAAACCCGCAAATGCATCGAGGAGCTTGGTCCCGATGGGTTCCTGCCGTGCTCATGCCACTTTGCGCAGGCCGACACCCCGGTCGAAAACGTCATGGCGCTCATCGAAACCGTGCAGGGCTACCGGCGCTAGGCCGGGCGGGGGAGTGCTGTGTACTATTGCGTAAGCGTGATGCGTAGCACTTCCCAGTCCTGCGCGGCATTGCCGTGCAAATAGATGCTGTTGCCCGCGCGTTGCACCTCCAGCGGTGCGCTGCCGGGCAGGTTATTAGACAGCTCGTCGGCCGCGCCGATGCGCTCGGCCTGGATCGAGCTGAACGCGAAATCCTCGATCGCCACATGCAGCAGCGTCGCGGTGGGCAGGTCGCGGCAGACGATGAACAGGGTCAGTTCCGCATCGCCGCGGCGGTAGGCCGAAACCGAGCATTGGGCATAGGTGTAGTCGGTCTGCACCAGCGTGGCGTTCTTCGTCCATTGCGCGAGCCGCGAAAAGAGCACGCCTGGCGGCCGCAGCGCGCCGGTGTTGTAGTTGGATAGCACGGTCTTTACCCCGTTGTTCCACCAGGAAAGCGGCCAGAGGGCGGTTTTCGACGCGCCGCCGCGCAGCAGGGCCTCGAACAGCGGCAGCTGGTAGCTGGCCAGCATCATGCCGGTCGGCGCGTTGTCTGCTCCGATGTTCCATTCGGTGATGAGCAGGTCGTCGAGTCCGTAGATCTGGCGGCCAGTCGCCAGCTGTCCAGGAATTTCGGTCCGGATGGTGGTCTCGAAATTATTGTTGGTCCATGGATAGGTGTGGGTCAGGCATGCCGTGATGCTGCCGGCGTTGGTGCTGGCGGCAAGATAGTTGGCGATCTGCTGCGTCTCGCCGGATTTGCTGCGGACGAACTGCACCACCGGCTTGATGGTCGGATCGACCGCCACCATGGCGCCGGCCATCAGGTCGGCCACCACGGCATACTGCGCGGCGCTGACGGTGGGCGCCCCGGTAGGATTGGCATAGTATTCGTTGCCGAGTTCCCAATAGGTCACCTGGATGTCGCCAAAGGCCTTATCGACGTTGACCGCCCGGACAAAGTCGGCCGCATATTGCGCCCCGGCGGCGGGGGTGTCCACGAAGCGCTTCGTCGGCACGACCAGCACCAGCTCGGTGCCGGTCGCCTTGCAGAAGGCGATGGTTTGCGCGAGCGACGGGCGGTCGTCGTCCGGGCCGTCGGAATCGAGATAGTCGAAATCCGATTCGCAGATGCTGCCGCCGGGATAGCGGATCAGCTCCGCGCCGCAGGCTTCGAAGGCGTTCGAAAAATTGTTGTCGATCACCTGCTTGTGGTAGACGAGGTTCACGCCAAACATGAGCGGATTGACCGTGGCCACATCCGCCGCGGCATGCACAACGATGCTGTTGGTCGCGACAAAAGCGATGGATAGACCGTCGAACATCGCCTGGGTGCCGCCGTCGCCCTTGCTCTGCGCGTGGATGCCGAAACTGACGGTTTTCCCGATCGCCGCGCTGCCGGGGGCGACGACATATTCGATACGCCACATTTCCCAGCCGTTCGACGGAACCGGCGTTGCGGCTTCGACCCGGGAAACGCCGGAGAGCGCGGTAAACGCGTTGACCGCGTCGCGAATGTTGACGGCCGATGCGATCGCGCTGGCCGCATCGAAAAAGCCCAGCGTGACGGAGCCTGTGGCGAACGGTCGCGAAGATCCGTCGTGACCGACCGCAAGCGAGACGGCATAGCGCCCTTCCTTGAGCATGATATTGGTTGGCTTGCACATGCCCGAATGCGACCAGTTTGAGCCGATGGAATGTTTGAAGAATCCCGTGCCAACCATGGGAAGCAACCCTGACGACGAGGTCGCGAACTGCGCGTTGTTGAACGCCAGCCAGCCCAAGCCGTCGTCGAGCGCGTCAACGATCAACTCTGGCTCGGTCACTTCGGGGATGAGCCGGAAAAAGCCGGTGGAGCCCGGTGCGTCCAGCGGACGCACAACCACCGCTCCAGGCTCTCCCGCCACCGAGGATTCGACCACCAGGTTGGAAACCTTGTTCCAGCTGTTGGAAACCAGCGCCGGCGTGTGTTCGAGCCGCCATGCGAGGTCGTCCGCCACGCTGTTCCAGGGGAACCCGATGCGGAGGATGCCGTTCGACGTCTGGATGTAGAACGGCGAGGCGTTGGTTGCCAGCGGGTCGGTCAGGTAGGCGTATTCCTCGGCATTCGCAAGCCGGTCGCCATCGGGGTTCCCTGACGGCGACCGGTCAACCCCGGCCGCATCGCCCGCGAAGGCTGGACCCGACCAGTCGTAGTAGGTTGTCGCCGCCACCGGAAATCCGGCGCAAGCCAGCAACAGCATAATTGAGCGCGCTTTTTCCATGATGCACCTTTCCAACGTTCTACGGGGCGATTTCCAACCGAACGATTTCGTAGTTTGTCTCTTGGTTGAGCACAAACAAATAGGGGTTCGAGCCGGAAACCGTAAGGGCCTCCTCGACCAGCACGTCGCTGCCGGAGGTGTTTGAATTCTGTGCCTTGAGCCGAACGGCGCGAACCAGCGATCCTTGGATGCCGCCAATCGACAATTTGATTTGTTGGCCGATGCCGGCAGAGATGC
>JBGSLE010000517.1:0-5411 GCA_041740875.1 Pontiella sp.
ACGTCCGGCACGCCGTCCTTCAAGCCGATTTCAATCCGGTAGATCATGGCAAATTCCTTGGTTCCGTGTGGTCAAAAAAGTTGGGCGGGAGGATAGCCACAATCGGGGGCAAAAGCACAAAGAAAAACCGGAAAATCAAGCCCCCGGCGGCTTGTCTTTACCCGGCCCGGCCTCTATCCTGCATCCTTTCGATATGGGAGAGTCCGAATGAACATCCGACCTGTTTCCGCTTTTGCCGCAACCACCCTGCTTTGCAGCGTCGCCTTGGCGCAAACCCCGGCACCGACCAACGCGGTTCCGGAAGAAGCCCCGAAGACCATCTCCATCCAGGAAATGCTCGTCATCGGCCATTCGGGCCTGAAGCTGCACTCGCTGGCGATGATCACCCAGGGGAATGTGAAGGGCGGCGTGGACGAGAGTTTCCTGCCGGGCTTCAAGGTTTGCGCCGAAGACCCGGCCACACCGGTACGCAGCGTGGCGGCCCGCCTGATCGGCGAGCATTTTGTCACCGGCAAGGAGAACCCCAACCCCGAGGCGCTCGCCCTGCTGGTCAAGCTGGCGCAGGATGAATCGACCGATGTGCAATACAGCGCGGTCTACCACGGACTGACCCAGATCAAGCAGATGTCCGATGAAAACATCGAACTGCTCGTCAACATTGCCGCCACCAACCGCGAGCCGGGGCTGTTCGACCAGATCGCCCAATCGCTGGCCCCCTACCGGCCCAAGGTCCAGGCGATCCTCGACCGCCAGCTCAAGGAGGGGAAATCGATCGCCTACTATGAAATCTACGAAACCCTGACCGGCAAAAAGGCCCCCGACAACGAGACCTATCTCGACATGCCGTCCAGCCGTCCGCGCATGTTCATCTTCAAAGGCGAAGGCCGCGATCCGGAGGCGTTCAAGGCCGCCCTGGCGGCCGACCTCAAAACCGCCGGCCTTTCAAACCCCGACCTCGCGGTTTCCGGCGTCGGGGAAAACTATGTGCTCCTGCTCAAGACCTTCATCACGCGCGACAGCCAAACCGTGGAAAAGCGCTTTGCCGACCATCCGAAATTCAAGATCACGCAGGATTTATGGCTGACCCCCGAACTGGAAATCCAGATCGACGCCATGCGCAAAACCCAGTAGCCGTCAGCCCGGGAACTTGACGCCCAGCAGCTTCGAAACCGCCTTGTTGAAGGCCTTGCGCTCCTCGCGGACGGTTTCGAGCACCGCGTCGGTGCGCTCCTTGAAATAGCCCCAATCAAGGCCGAGCGGCGCGCCCAGATGGGTCTTCAGCAAGATGGCTTTGTACGGATCGATGGCCGAAAGTTCGTGGAGGTTTTCCTTCACGTGGTGGTAGGCATCGCGGAACGGCATCCCCTCGCCCACCAGCTCCAGCGCACGGTCGGTCGCGAAGACGTCCGGCGTAAAGCCATCGACCAACTGCTTCTGGTTGATCTTGGTGGCCTTGACCAGCGGGGCGAGGATGCGCAGGCATGACCGCGTGGTCGCGATGCCCTCCATGAACAACTCCTTCGCCTCCTGCAAATCGCGGTTGTAGCCGGTGGGCGAGCCCTTGACCAAGTCGTAGACGCCCAGTTCGGCGGCCTTGACGCGCGAGGCCTTGGCGCGGACCAGCTCGCACACGTCGGGATTCTGCTTCTGCGGCATGATCGAGCTGCCGGTGCAGAATTCGGCGGGCAGTTTGAAATAGTTGAACTCCGGCATGGTGAAGAGCATGAAGTCCTGCGCAAGGCGCGAAAGCGAGAGCATCACCTGCGCCATGGCTCCCAGCACGATCGACTCCATCTTGCCGCGCCCGTTGTTGGCATAGAGGACGTTGTGGGTCGGCCGGCCGAAGCCGAGCAGGTCGGAGGTGAGCTGGCGGTTGATCGGCAGCGGAACGCCGTAGGAGGCGGCCGAACCCAGCGGGCATTGGTCGTTCAGTTCAAAGGCGTTGACCAGCGAGACGCAGTCGTCGAGTAGGCTTTCGGCATGGGCGGTCGCCCACAGGCCGACGCTCGAAGGCATGCCGGGCTGCATGTGGGTGCGGCCCACCATCGGCACCAATTCGTGTTTCTTGCCGAAGGCCACGAGCGCGGAAACCAAGGCAGCGGCCTCCTCCAACGTATCGAGCAACTGCTCCTTGGCATAGAGGCGCAGGTCAACGGCGATCTGGTCGTTGCGGCTGCGGCAGGTGTGGATCTTCTTGCCGAGGTCGCCCAGCTTTTTCGTCAGCGTACGCTCGACGGCGAGGTGGACGTCCTGGTCGGCCAGCTGGATCTTGAATTTACCTTGGCGGGCCAAACCGATGATTTCAACCAGCCCTTCGGTGACCTGCTTGCGCTCCTCTTCGGTGATGAGTCGCGGGCTGACCGGCATTTTCGAAAGCATCGCCACATGCGCCGCCGTTCCGATGCAATCGACCACGACCAGCGCCTGGTCCAGCTCCACATCGCGTCCGGCGGTGAACGCCAGCACCTCGTTGTCGATCGTTCCTACCGTTGTCTTTTGCTTCATGGCTTGGTCTCCGCCGCGTGATTCCGTTATACTTTCGCGCGGCCCGTGCTCTCCAGCAGGATCGTCACGGGCCCATCGTTGAGTAGCTCCACCTTCATGTCGGCACCGAAGCGCCCGGTGTGCGGCACGAAGCCGAGTACGCCCAAGGCCGCCACATATTCATTGAAAAGCGCCTCGCCCAGCTCCGGACGGGCGGCGGCGATAAAGCTGGGCCGGTTGCCTTTCGTGCAGTCGCCGTAGAGGGTGAATTGGCTGACCGACAGGATTTCGCCGCCTACGTCCACCACCGACCGGTTCATTTTTCCGTCCGCATCCTCGAAGATGCGCAGGTTGGCGGTTTTCACCGCCAGGAACCGGGCATCAAAAGGGGTGTCGCCCTGCGACACCCCGGCAAGCACCAGCAGTCCCGGGCCGATCTCGGAGATGCGCTCCCCTTCAACCGTGACCGAAGCCTGCTGGACGCGTTGGACGACCAGCCTCATGACTGCCTATTCCGTGACGTGCGACACCCGGAAGGCCGGCAGGCGGTTGAGCGCGGCGGCCACTTCGTAGCGGCGCGGACGGGCCAGGTCGCCGCGGACATCGCGCGAAAGGGCGTTGAGCCCCTCGTTCGAAAGGTCGCGGTCGACCAGGTCGAGGATTTCGCGCAGCGGGTAGCCTTCGTCCATGTAGCGGAGCTTGGCGTAGTAGAGCACGAAGCCGATAGCGCGCGCCTGTTCGACCCCGGAAATCTGCCGGATGGCGCCGAGATCGACGAGCGAGCGGCCGAACTGCAGGAAATCCTCGTCGTCGCTGACGATCACCAGGTCTTCGCGGCCGATGCTCGGATCGATCGAGCTGGGCATGACCCAGCGGGAGCGGCTGAGCATCGAGGCGAGGTTGAAGGTGTCGTTGGCCACGGAGGAAGGCACGATGTCGAGCTGCTTGGCCTGCTCCGTGATGTCGGTGATGCAGAAGTTTTCGATCTTGAGCACGCGGTCGGCGATCGGAATAAATTCGGCCACGAGGCTGCTGCCGGCCACCACCAGCGAAATACCGAGTTCGTCGACCATCTGGCGGGCGCGGGCGGCCAAGGTGTTGCGAGACGACGGGCCCAGCAGCGAGGTGACGCGCGTATCGGCCGAGAGGAAGGTCGAGGAGGAGCTGTGCTCGTCGAATAGCAGGACGCGGGCGCCGGCTTCGAGCGACTCGACGGTGGATGCCGCCTGCGACGTGAAGGAGCCGGCCGACTTGGCCGAGTAGGAGGAAGGGTTGCCGCCGTCCGGCAGCGTGCTGGCGAATGCGGAGATGTCCACCTGCTGGATGGAGCGACCCACTTCGGAGCGGATGGCGATGGCGTCGGCCACGGTCACCACCTGCTCGCGGCCATCGCCGGGGACGTGGTTGTAGATGCCTTGCGCGATGGCGTCCATCAGGTCGACGCGCCCGCTGTTGGATTCGCCGAGGATGAGCGTCAAGCCGTTGGGAATGCCCAGTCCGCGCACGGTGCCGGAATGGGGCACTTCGACTTCCTCGGCGAGTTCGGAATCGATCTCGATGGGCGAAAGCCGCTCGTAGTCGGGCAGGTCGCTGCCAGAGATGCGGGTGACGAGCGAGCCATCGGCAATGAAGGCCACCTGTCCGCTGGCGCCGAGGTATTGGCGCAGGCGGTCGGCGTCTTCCATGTTGTCGACGAACGCATCGGCTTCGGCGGGCTCGATATTGCAATAGAGCAGGCTGTTGCTGACGACTTCGGGCAGGTCCTCGAAGAAGATCTGCTGGGCCAGTTCGCCGTCGATCGCCAGCAAGGGTTCGCCTTCGATCACCACGCTCTGCAGGGGCAGCGTCACCTGGAAACGGACTTCGATGTATTCCTTGGTCAGCAAAAGGGCGTTGCGCGGAAGGACGGTCTGGCCGGGCGACGAAACCTGGATGCTGCGGCGGGCGATCCCGTTGTGGTCGTAGTGCGCAATGTGCCCGATGTTGGCGGCCAGGCGACGCAGGAGCAGATCCTCCATGGCGGTGCGGCGCACCGGCGTATCGAAGAGGTATTCGGGGATTTCGGCGATGGTTTGCGGCACCCGGATGGTGAAGACAGGCTGGGGTGTTTCGGTCTCGTCCATCTCGATCTTGGAACATTTGATGACGTACCGGCTAAAGTCGAAATCGCCAATGAGCTGCTTGTATTCGGTAGCCGGCTGCCCGTCCAACCCGGTGAGTAGATTGTAGAACTCTTTCTTGTCCTTCATAGTCGAATATTCCTTTGGTTACCTTGTACGCACAACTCCGGCGCAAAAATCGCAAGTAGGGGGTCACTTTGCCTTTTTCGTATCCTTATTGGAAGCGGTCTTTTCATCCTTTTTGGCGGCGGAAACGGCGGGTTTGTCGCCGGCCGCGGCCTTTTGGTAGGCGGCGCTGCGGTAGTCGGTCTGGTAGAAGCCGGAGCCCTTGAACAACAGTCCGCCGCCCGTGCCGATCAGCCGCCGCACCTTGCCGGCGCATGCGGGGCATTTTTCCAGCGGGGCCGCCGTGATGCTCTGGAACTCCTCGAAGGCGTGGCCGCATTTTGTGCATTCATAGTCGTATGTGGGCATTTTTACTCCGGATTTCGATGCGAACGCGGGAATTTAGCCAAACGGACCCTATTGTCAAAATCAATCTGGACAAGCCGGGTCGCCCCGCTAAGCTTCCCGGCTCAACCACGGAGGAGGCTCGATGGAGTTTGAATTCGCAACCGCTCGACGCATTGTTTTCGGCGCCGGAAAACTCCGCGAACTGCCCGCCATCTCCAAGGGAATGGGCCAACGGGCCGCCTTCGTCACCGGATCGAGCGCCGAACGCGCCGCGCCGGTCTTCCGCATGCTCAAGGAGGCCGGTGCCAACCCGGCCGCCTTCAGCGTTGTCGGCGAGCCCACCACCAGCCGCAT
>JBGSLE010000518.1:0-4782 GCA_041740875.1 Pontiella sp.
GCAGATCCAGGCGATCGAAGAGTGGATCAACAACTACCCAAGGAAGATCTTGGGCTTTGAAAGCGCAGAGGAATGGTTCATTCGGGAGTTGGCGGCATGAGGGGCGAAGAAAAAACCGGACAGTTTGATTTACAGTCTACCACCGACCAAACGGCACCGCCACCACCACCGCCGCACCCGTGTTCCGCATCCGGCTCAAACCCAAACTGTTGCAGATCCGGCCAAGTCAGCTCGGGCCGAATCCAACGACCCCGCCGACGCCCTTTTGATTGCGCTATCTGGCCGCAACAAAAAGAAACGCCGGATTCCCTGAAACGGAAACCCGGCGTTGCGCAACGGCGCGTTGACGCATCAACCCTCTTCGAAGAGCCAAGTCGAAAGGTAGCGTTCGCCGGTGTCGCAAATGACCGTGACGATCAGTTTGCCTTTGTTTTCAGGACGCTTGGCCAGCTCAATGGCAGCCAGCACGTTGCCGCCAGCGGAAATGCCGCAGAGAATCCCCTCCTCCTTGGCCAGGCGGCGCGCCATCGTGCCCGCCGCGTCGCCATCGATCTGGATGACTTCGTCGATCAGGGAGACGTCGAGGTTGTTGGGGATAAAGCCCGCACCGATGCCTTGGATCTTGTGCGGCCCGGGTTTTCCGCCGGAAATGACCGGCGATTTATCGGGCTCGACGGCAACCGCCTTCACGCCTGACTTGCGCGCCTTGAGCGCCGAAGCCACGCCCGTCAGGGTGCCGCCCGTGCCGACGCCAGCAACGAAGATGTCGACCTTGCCGTCGGTATCTTGCCAGATTTCCTCGGCCGTCGTCGTGCGATGGATTTCGGGGTTGGACGGGTTGTCGAACTGCTGGAGCATGATGGCATCGGGGTTTTCCTCGACGAGCCGCTCGGCGGTGCGGATCGCTCCGGGCATGCCCTCTTCGGCAGGAGTCAGCACCAGTTCGGCACCGAGCACTTGCAAAAGGCGGCGGCGCTCGATGCTCATGCTTTCGGGCATGGTCAGAATCAGCTTGTAGCCCTTGGCGGCTGCGGTAAAGGCCAAGGCGATGCCCGTGTTGCCGCTGGTGGGCTCGATCAACGTCGCGCCCGGGGCGATCAGCCCTTTCCTCTCGGCATCTTCGATCATCGCCACTCCGATGCGGTCCTTAACGCTGCCCAGCGGATTGCGGGATTCCAGCTTGACGGCAACAATTCCGGGAAGCCCTTTGGCAATACGGTTCAGCTTCACCAGCGGGGTGTGGCCGACGGTTTGGGTAATGTCTTCATACAGTGGCATGGTTTAACCTCCGGTTAGATATTAAACATAATGGGCATCGAGCTGGCGCGCTTGCTGTAGTCGTCGTGCAGCTCCTTGAGCGTGATTTGCGAGAAGTACTCCTTGAGCACGTCGCTCGCGCCCTGCCAGACCCGCTGCACCACGCAGGTGTCGGATTGGCTACAGCCTTCGGCCAGGCAACCGACGAGATTGATGTCGCCTTCCGAGGCGGAGAGGATGTCGTAGACGGTGATTTTGGCCGGATCGCGGGCCAGCCGGAATCCGCCGCGCAAGCCGCGGACGCTGTTGACCAGCCCGGCGTTCTTGAGCGGAACGATGATTTGCTCGATGTAATCCGTCGAGATGCCTTCTTGTTCGGCGATTCTTTTCTTCGGCACCGGCTGATCCCCTTGCAAGCGGGAAATGCAGAGCAGGATGCGTGTGGCGTAGCGGCCTTTGGTCGATAGTTTCATCGGCGTGTCTCCTTAAACCGTGACTTTGTTATAACTTTTATCATCTATAAAACGTGAGAGGACAACCCGTCAAGCGCATTCATGGAAAATTGTGTAAGGGTTTTGCGGGATACGGTTGCCGACAGCGAAAAATGCCGCGAAAAACGGTCTAGAAATCGTATTTCAAGTTCACCCCGATGCCCGGCCGCAACTTGGGGCCGGTGCTGGTTTCCACTGAAATATGACGAGTTAACTCGTATTCCGCCACCATCCCCGTCTCGCCTTCGGCGTCAAGCGACCGGTTGACTTCGACATACAGCCCGGTCGCGAGGTATTTGCCGGCCGCGACCGAAGAGGCATCCCCGGCGGTGTTGCCCTCGCGCCACTCCAAGGTATCCACCCCCACCACCCGCCGCACCTGGTACATGAACCCCGGGCCGTTCACCCCCTCGGAAAGCTGCCGGGCCGCCGCCGCGATCTGGTAGGCCTGGTAGGGCGAGATGGAGCTGGTGTCGCGGTTGAAGAGCACATGCGAGAGGATTTCATCCTCCGGGAGCGACGGCGTCGATTCCAGCCGGTAACGCGGATTGGAGATCTTGCCGTTGAGCACGAGGCGCGCCGTGATGTCGCTGCGTTCATATTCCGCCACGAGGTTGTTCATGACCGCCACGGGCGGCACCGAACCGTCCAGCAACACCTCTCCTCCCTGGAAGCGGAATTTCTTTCCGATAAAATCCACGAACCCGCGCCGGGGTTCGACCTTTCCCTTTACGGCCACGCCTTGCGGCGTGTCGGAAACATGCAGGCTGCCGCCCCAGACCGAATCGATCAGCGAGGCCGTCACGTAAATCTGGTCGGGCATCTTCACCTCAACATCCAGGCCGACGGGAAACGGCTTGCGAACGATCACGGGGCTTGCCGCGTTCGTGGCGGCGGCATGCGCATCGAAGTTGGTTAACAGCGGCGGCGCAGGAGACACAAAGTTATCCAGCAGGATTTCGGCGCGGTCGATCACCAGCGTTCCAGAAACCAGAGGACGGGCGAGCGAGCCGGCAATGGCCAGGCGCCCCGACACCGTGCCGTCCACCGCCTCGCTGCGGATCACCTTGGCGCGCACCAGCTCCACGTCGAGCGCCATCCCGTTCCGGTCCAACCCGCCCGAGAGTCCGACGCTTCCGCCAAAGCCATCCGATCCCGAGGCATGCTTGAAGACGAGTCGGGATCCGTCCGCTTCGAGTTCCGCCGAGAGATTGCGGAACGCGATCCCGAGATCGTAATGCTCATAGCGCCCGTTTTCGATCCGTATAAAACCGGATGGCCGGCCCAACCCCAAGGCCAGGTCGGCCACCACGGATCCGGCGAGGTGCTGGTTGTCAAAAACCGCCAGCCGGTTGAGCAACCCGATATCGAAATTCCCCTTGAGGTGCGCCTGCGTTTTTGCCGGATCCGGAGCGAACCGCAACGGATCCAGCGAAAAGAGGCAAGGCATGGCGAAGTCCGCCTCCAGATGGCCGCTGGACGAATTGGTGATGGCTGTGACGGCAAACAACCGGCCATCCGCAAATCCCGCCATGATCCGCACGTCGAGCGGGGGCAGTTCGTCGAGCGCGTCCTGCGCGCTGGCCAAGCCCTCCACCTCCAACGATCCCGCGATGCGCGGGGACGCCAACGATCCCGTGACCGACAGCCCGCCGCGCAACGTGCCTTCGAAATGCTCCAATCCCGCCAGCGGGATACGGCCGATCTCACACTCGGCAACCTCGCCAAGCAGCTCGATCTTTCCGGAATCCACCACACCCGAAAACGTTACGCCCATCCCATCGAAACAGACGATCTCCAGCGACCGCAAACCGACCGACCACGCTTGGTTGGATATGCCGACCTCCGCAACGGCGGCGACCGTGTACAGATTGGTGGACGGATCGGTCAGCGACGCTTCGACCGCCACCGTCACCCGCCCCGTCGAAAAGCCCAGCGTCACATCCCCGGCGGCGGAAAAACGGCCGTCGTCGTAGCGGAACTGCTCTGCACGCAATTCGTGGTTGGCATAGCGCAGCCGGGACGTGAGCCGTCCGGCCAGGGAACCCTTTTCTATTTCCGCCGAAACCGTGGCATCCACCCCGTCGCTGGATAGGGTGGCTTCGCCGCGGCCCGACACCTGGTCGAGTCCAAAATCCGGCTTGGCGAGCCGATCCAATTCGGCCGTAAGCGTGAGCTGGTTTTTACCGCCGCCGGGCAGGAGCGCTTCGAGGAAAACGCGACCTTCGGCATCGCCAGCCACAAGGAATTCGCCCGACAAGCGACCTTCCGGGTTCAATGCGATGCCGCCCGATCGGATCGCATAATCCAATTCAACGCCCGCGATTTCGGCACCCAGGTGGAACCGGTCGATTTGCAAGCCATCCAGCCGGACATCGAGCACGGGCGCGCCGCCAACGCCGCCCGAGCCGGAATAGCGGGGAAGCCGGAACAGCTCGATCTCATCCGCCGACAAGGATTCCAAATGGATCTTTCCATCGCGCAACGCCAAAAGGTTCCAGCGGCACGCGATGCTTTTTGCCGAAAGCCACGGCCCGGCGCCATCGCTGATTTCCAATTTGCCAATCCGCACATGGCCCGGAATCCAGCCGCCGAGCCCATCGATCCGCACCTGCAATCCGTCGATGCGGCCCAGTAGCGCCATGGCCGACCGCGCCAGCATCCGCTTGCCCGGCGGCGTCTGCACAAATCCGAACAGCAGCACCGCCGCCAGCGCGAGCACGCCGACCGCCTTCAACAGGATGGACCAAATCCGCTTCATCAAAACGCCTGCCCCAGGCTGATGTAGAATTGCAATCGTTCAACCTGCCCCGAATCCGGGTTGAGCGGAAAGGCCAGGTCGGCCCGCAGCGGGCCGATGGTGGTGAACCAGCGCAACCCGGCCCCGGCACCGAAGCGTAACGCCCGGTTGCCGTCGTCGAACAAATCGTTGTAGACCGTGCCGCCGTCCACAAAAAGCGCATATCCGAGCCGCGGGCCCGGCTGCAAGCGCAGCTCCGCCGACATTTCCAGCAGCCTGTCCCCGCCCGTCGGC
>JBGSLE010000519.1:0-11863 GCA_041740875.1 Pontiella sp.
GGCCATCGCCTCTTCCGCCTGCGGCGCCACAACAACCGGGCGCCCGGGCTTGATGATCCCGGCCTTTTCAGCGGCGATCTTTGCGAGCGTGTCGCCCAGGAAATTCACGTGGTCGATATCGATGCGGGTAATGACCGAAAGGAGCGGAATAACGACATTGGTGGCATCCCAGCGTCCGCCCATGCCGGTTTCGATGACCGTGATATCGACCTGTTCGTCGGAGAAATACTGGAAGGCGATGGCGGTGGAGATTTCAAAAAACGTCGCCGGGCGCAACCCGGTGGAGGACTCCACCGCCTCGGCGGCTTGCTCCAGCCGCTCCATGTACCGCTCCAGCGCTGGCGCCGGAATCTGGGTTCCGTTGATGCGGAACCGCTCCGAAAAATCGACCAGGTGGGGCGAGGTGTAGAGGCCGGTCTTGAACCCGGAGGCGCGCAGCACCGATTCGAGCATGGCGCAAACCGATCCCTTGCCGTTGGTGCCGGCCACATGGACCACCGCCAGCCGGTGGTGCGGGTTTCCCAGCGCGTTGAGCAGGGCCGAAACCACGTCCAGCCCGGGCTTGATGCCCTGGGTCGTGCGGGCGAACAGCGCCTTGATGGCATCGTTCATCACTTGTCGCAGAGGTATTCGAGCAGAAGCGTCATGCGCCCGCGCAACTCGTTGCGCGGTATGACCATGTCGATCAGCCCGTGCTTCTTGAGGAATTCCGCGCGCTGGAAGCCTTCCGGCAGGTCCTGTTGGGTGGTTTCCTTGATGACGCGCGGGCCGGCAAAGCCGATCAGCGCCTCAGGCTCGGCCACGATCACGTCGCCCAGCGTGGCGAAACTGGCCATGACACCGGCCATGGTGGGATTGGTAAGTATCGGGATGTAGGGCAGCCCAGCGGCGGCATGGCGGGCGAGCGCCGCGCTGGTCTTGGCCATTTGCATCAGGCTGAGCAACCCTTCGTACATACGCGCGCCACCGGAGGCGCAGGAGATGATGACCGGTCGCCGCTCCGCAGTGCTACGTTCGATCAGGTAGGCCACGCGCTCGCCGACAACGCTGCCCATGCTCGCACCCAGGAAAGAAAAGTCCATGACGCCGAGCCCGATGTCGCGGCCGCCGAGCGTGCAGCCGCCTACGGTGATCGCGTCGTCCCACCCCGTCTTTTTCTGGTTGGCTTCGAGCTTGTCGAGGTAGGACTGCTGGCCGGTAAAACCGAGGATGTCGATGGATTTGATGCCGCCGGCCCATTCCTGGAAGGTTCCCGCGTCGGAGAGCAGGTCGATGCGCGCCTGGCGCGGCAGGGTGAAGTGGTGGCCGCACTTGGTGCAGACTTCGAGGTTGGCGGAAACCTCCTTCTTGTAGATGATTTCGCCGCAGGACGGGCACTTCATCCAGAGCCCGTCGGGCACTTCGCGCTTCTTGACGGTTATGGTGGTGTAGTTTTTCTTGTTTCCAAACAGAGCCATATCCAAATCCTCTCGTTAGCCGCGCGCCACGGTGACCACATGCACGGAAACCGCCCCGCCCTTCTTGAGGGCCAGTGCGCAGGCATTCACGGTCGCCCCGGTGGTCATCACATCATCGACCAGCAGCACGCGCCGCCCGGCCAACCGCTTCCTTTTCCTCGATTGAAAAGCGTTTTTCACGTTACTAAGCCGCTGCGGGGCTGTCAAATTCGTTTGCGTGGAGGTCGGGCGAATTCGCCGGACCGCCGCAGGCAGGGCCGGACAGCCCAGCAGCCGGCCCAGTTCGACCGCCAGGATGGCGGACTGGTTGTAGCCGCGCTCGCGCTGCCGAACATGGTGGAGGGGCACCGGCACCACGAGGTCGAAAACCACGCCGGCATATTCGGCCACCAGGCAGTTGCGGAGCAAAACCGCCATGTCGGGGGCGAGCCAGAGCGCCTTTGCGTACTTTAGCTGGCGCAGCGCTTCGCCCACCACGCCGTCGTAGCGCGCCGCTGAGCGGGCCCCCTCGAACGATGGCTTTTCGGCGGAACAGGCATAGCAGATAAAGTCATGGTCGACCGAGCCGGCCACGGGATCGCCGCACAGGTTGCAGAACGGGGGTTCGACCTTGGCGGAGTCCGACCAGCAATCCCAGCAGATATAGCGGAAGGGATCGGGCGCGATGGTTCCGCAACCGATGCAGCCGCGGGGATATAGCATGTCGAGCAGCCGTTTCATCCGGCGCGCCGCCTATTCCGCGATGATCGGATCGAGGTGGAGCTTGTCCGGCTGGATGATGGGCAGGGAAACGCCCTTGGCCCAGTAGACGGGCCCTTTGATGAGCAGCGAACGGTTGAGGTAGCGCTCCAGCTGGGATTCCTTGCCGCGCACGAGGCAAACGGGCTCCTCGATGCCATCCACCACATAGACCAGCTTGAACAACCCCGGATTCGCGCGGCGCAAAATGCCCGGCATTTCGTCATAGACCCCCTGGCGCTTCGAATCGTCCATCACCAAAACCAACGGCTTCAACTCTTCCGGGGGCTCCTCGGCCTTAACGGGCACGGGCTCGGGTTCCGGCGCGGCCACCACCACCGGCTCGGGCTTGGGCGGTTCGATGATCTCCACATAGTCTTCGCTGAGCCAGACGCGGCCGCCGACGGGCGGGGCAATCTTGATCCAGTTGTTGAATTCGCCGCGCACGCCCACCGCATCGCCCTTGCCGAGTTCGGCCACGACGGTATAGTTGAGGCTGGGCCCGGAGCGCACGTTGAGCTTTTCAGGCACGACGACCCCGTTTTGGATATATTCGGCAGCCACCCAGAAATCGAGGCTGTCGGGGGCCTGGACGGCCACCCAGCCGTTGGTTTTCCCGAAGAAAACCATCTCCTCGCCGCGCATCGCGCGATCCAGCAGCTCCCCGTCGGTGCCGGGGCTGGCGCGCAAGCTGACCCGGTCGCCGACCACCTTGACCTTCACGACCTCGTTGGTCTGCGCGTTCGCCGCAACCGAGGCGACGATCAAAAGCATGGATAATCTCATTTCCGTTCTCCGCGAATTTAGAGCGCGAACAAAACCCGCGCGTTTGCCGCTGTTAGATTGGCCACGGACTCTACCGAACAGCCCTTGAGCTCCGCAAGCTGTTTAGCCACATGAACCACGAAAGCCGGCTCGTTGCGTTTCCCACGCAGGGGAACGGGCGCCAAATAGGGCGAGTCGGTCTCGACCAGCAGCCGGTCGTCCGGCACGTACCGGGCCGTTTCGCGCAACGGCCCGGCGTTGGCAAACGTGACGATTCCACTAAAGCTGACCATCAATCCGAGGTCGAGAACCTGGCGGGCGAACCGGGTGTCGCGGGTGAAGCAGTGCAGCACCCCCAGCCGGGCCGGGTCGCCCGGCCACGCCTGCGCAAAGCCCGACAGCAAGGCGACCGTATCCTCGTCGGCGTCGCGCGAGTGAACCACGACCGGCTTGCCAAACGCGGCCGCGAGTTCCAGGTTCGCGGCAAACAGCTTTTTTTGCGCTTCGGCGGTATCGGCATTGTAGTAGTAGTCGAGGCCGGTTTCGCCGACCGCCTTGACGAGCGGATTGGCAAGCAGCTCCCGCAATCGTGAAAGGTCGGGGGATTGGGTGGCTTCGTCGCGGTCGTAGCCGGCGCAGCCGAAGATGCGTCCTGGATGCTTCTGCGCCAGTTCCAGGGAGCGCGTGTTGGCCTCAGCGTTGCCGCCAACGGCCACCATTCCATGGATCCGGGCCTCCTGGGCGCGCGCCAGCACCTCCGGGAAGGTTCCATCCTGCACAAACCGGTCGAAATGGACATGGGTATCGATAAACATGGCGGGCGCAGTAAAGCGGACGCGGCGGCGCGCGGCGAGCGGAAAAGGCGTTCCGACCCCGCCTCCGGCCCTCGCGAATTCCGTTCCGGCAGGCTCCAAGTTTTAACGAATTATGCCTTGAAGATGCATGGGTCAATCTGCATATTTGCGCGCCTTTAGTGTGTTAAAGGCGAATCAGTTAACGAGGAATTCCAATGGCAAGAAAAGTCCCTTTGCAAAAAGTCCGAAACATCGGCATCATGGCGCACATCGACGCCGGCAAAACCACCGTATCCGAACGTATCCTGTACTATACCGGCCGCTCCCATAAAATTGGCGAAGTGCATGACGGCGCAGCCACCATGGACTGGATGATCCAGGAGCAGGAACGCGGCATCACCATCACCTCCGCCGCCACCACCTGCATGTGGAAGGATCACCTGATCTCCCTGATCGACACCCCCGGCCACGTGGACTTCACGATGGAAGTGGAACGCTCGCTGCGCGTGCTTGACGGCGCGATCGCCCTCTACTGCGCGGTCGGCGGCGTGCAGCCCCAGTCCGAAACCGTTTGGCACCAGTCCGAGCGCTACGAAGTGCCGAAGATCGCTTTCGTCAATAAGATGGACCGCATCGGCGCCGACTTCTTCTCCGTTGTCAAAGGCATCCAGACCATGCTCGGCGCCAACGCCGTTCCGGTGGTCATCCCGATCGGCACGTCCGATACCTTCAAGGGCATCGTCGACCTCATCACCATGAAGGCGCTTATTTTTAACGAAGAGGCCCTGGGGGCGGAATGGGACGAAATCGAAATCCCGGACGATCTTAAGGAAGAAGCGGCGACTTGGCGCCGCAACCTGGTCGAAAAGTGCGCTGAACAAGACGAAGCAATGCTCGACAAATTCTTCGCAGAGGGCGACCTGACCGAAGACGAAATCTGGAAAATCCTGCGCAAAGCCACCTGCGCCCGCCAAGTGGTTCCGGTCTATTGCGGCTCCGCGTTCAAGAACAAGGGCGTGCAACAGGTGCTCGACGGCGTCGTCAAGATCCTGCCGGCACCGAATGAAATTCCGCCGATCATCTGCACCCGGAATCCGGAAAACCAGCGCAAGGTGGACGATAACGAAGTGTTCTGCGCCTTGGCGTTCAAGATCATGACCGACAAGCATATGGGCAAGCTGACGTATCTCCGCATCTATTCCGGCACCATGACCGCCGGCACAACCATATGGAACTCCTCTCAGCAGAAGAAACAACGTATCGGCCGCCTGCTCCGCATGCATGCCAACCGACAGGAAGCACTTGAAGTCGCCGTTGCCGGAGACATCATCGCCGTTGCCGGTCTGACCGAAACCAAAACGGGTGATACCCTGTGCGACAAGGATAACGAAATCTTTCTGGAATCCATGGATTTTCCGGCACCGGTAATCTCCATTTCCATTAAACCGGAATCCAACGCCGACAATGAAAAGCTCGGCGAAGCCCTGCATCGTCTGGCCGACGAAGATCCGACCTTCCTGGTTTCTTTCGACCAGGAAACCTCTGAAACCATTATTGCCGGCATGGGCGAGCTCCACCTTGAAATCATTGTAGACCGCCTGCGTCGCGAATTCGGTGTTGTAGCGACCGTTGGCCGCCCGGAAGTGGCCTACCGCGAAACCGCCACCACCTCGTCCGAAGGCTCCTACAAGCATTCCAAGCAGTCCGGCGGCCGCGGCCAGTATGGCCATGTCGTCATGAAGCTGGAACCGCGCAATCCCGGCGAGGGCTTCGAGTTCATCAATGGCGTGGTGGGCGGACGTATTCCGGCGGAATACATTCCCTCCTGCGAAAAGGGCGTTATCCAGGCACTGGAAGCAGGCCCGTTTGCCGGCTACCCGGTGGTCGACATGAAGGTCACCCTGACCGACGGTTCGTACCACGACGTCGACTCTTCGGACTTCGCCTTCCAGATCGCGGCCCGCCAAGGTTTCAAGGAGCTGTTCCTGAAGGGCAACCCGGAACTGCTCGAACCCGTCATGTCGATCGAAGTCACGACGCCCGACGAATACATGGGCGCGGTCAACGGTACCATCTGCCAACGCCGCGGCCGTATCGAAGCCATGGATGAGCGCGGTGGCATGAAGATCGTCAAGGGCATGGTTCCGCTGAGCGAAATGTTCGGCTACTCGAACACGATTCGCTCCCTCACCCAAGGCCGCGCCTCGTTCTCGATGACCTTCGAACACTACGAAGCGGTTCCGTTCTCGATCGCCGAAGAGGTGGTCAAGAAGCGCCGCGAACAAGGCAAGGTTCGCTAGTCCGAATGTGGAGATTGCACGGAAAAGGCCGCCTTTGGGCGGCCTTTTCCGTTCCTGTCCATATTGGAGCAACTACTCGTTCTTTTCCGAAATCAGTTTCTTGAGGTGCTCGACATACGCCTCGGGGCCTCCTGCCTGATAGCCGGTCTTGGCCACCGTTTTCCCGGAAGGATCCAAGAGGAATACCGTCGGGAATCCGCGTACGCCGAATTCCGCCTTCAGCTTCTCGTTCTGCTTAACGACCTTTTCGGGCATCTTCGACCGATCCTTCGGGAAATCCGCCAGCACCAGCACCAGGTTATCCTTGGCGTAGGCCTTGAACGCCTCTTGCGAGAAAACCTCCTGATCCAGCTTGACGCACCAGCTGCACCAGTCGGAGCCGCTAAAATCGATCAGCACATGCTTGTTCTCGGCTTTCGCCTGCTCTTTGGCATTTTCGAAATCCGTCCCCCACCCGTCTCCCGCCTGCGCCACGATACCGACTGAAAGCACCGCCAAAACCATTCTCCACTTCTTCATCTGTTCCTCCGTTCCATCAGCATTCATTCCCCACGGTGCCACTGACATCTTGATCGGAACATCGTTCAACCACGCCGCCCGCTTTCGCCCTTCCGGCCCATGAAAAAAGCCGCCCAGAAGGCGGCTTTCGATTCCACGCCGTTATGGTGCGGTGCTAGTTGACGCCGATGGCGTTGAGGTCGGCAAAGGCCTGCTTGACGCGGGCCACCAGACTTTCCTGACCCTTGCGCAGCCACACGCGCGGATCGTAGTATTTCTTGTTGGGCTTGTCTTCGCCCTCGGGGTTCCCGAGCTGGCCCTGCAGGTAGCCTTCGTTGGCCTTGTAGAATTTCAAGATGCCTTCCCACGTGGCCCACTGCGTATCGGTGTCGATATTCATCTTGACGACGCCATAGGAGATGGATTCGGCGATTTCCCCGGGAGTGGAGCCGGATCCGCCATGGAACACGAAGTTCAGCGGCTGCGGTTCCGTTCCGAACGTTGCCTGCACGTACTGCTGCGAATCGCGCAGGATGCTCGGGGTCAGCTTGACGTTGCCGGGCTTGTAGACGCCATGCACATTGCCGAACGAGGCAGCGATGGTGAAGTTGGGGCTGATGGCCTTCAGCTTTTCATAGGCGTAGGCGACATCCTTCGGCTGGGTGTAGAGCATCGAATGGTCCATGCCGGAGTTGTCGACGCCGTCTTCCTCGCCGCCGGTGCAACCCAGCTCGATTTCGAGGGTCATGCCGATCTTGCCCATGCGCTTGAGATACTGGCAGGAGATCTCCACGTTTTCTTCGAGCGACTCCTCGGAGAGGTCGAGCATGTGAGAGCTGAAGAGCGGACGCCCCTTGGCCTGGAACCACTTTTCCCCCTCGTCGAGCAGGGCGTCGATCCACGGCAGCAGCTTCTTGGCCGCGTGGTCGGTGTGGAGAATGACCGGAATGCCATAGGCCTCGGCCACCAGATGGACGTGCTGGGCACCGGAAATGGCTCCGAGAACAGCGCCGTTCTTCTTGCAGCCCTTGCCGGCCGTAAAGGCCGCGCCGCCATTGGAAAACTGGATGATGACGGGAGAGTTGACTGCGGCGGCGGCCTCAAGGACACCGTTGATGGAGTCGGTTCCAACCACATTCACGGCCGGCAACGCAAATTTGTTTTGCTTCGCGATCCGGAAAACCTTCGCGACATCGTCGCCAAATAGAACGCCGGGCTTCACGGCGTCGAAAACCTTTGCTGACATGATCAATCCCTTCCTGGTTTTTGGTTACTCGTTATCACCAATCGGATTGGCAAAAAACGGGGGAACCATAACAGGAACGGGAACGGGGTCAACCCCTACCACCGGCATTAATGCGGCGGGAAATCGAAGTGGGTTTCGAAAAGCGCGACGAGCTTGCGGCCAAACTCATCCTCTTCCGGCCCGGAAACCTGGATGGAAACCTCCGCCCCTCTTTCGAGGCCGAGCATGATCACTTCGAGCGCGGATCTGAGGTTGCAGGTGCCGGATCGGGCCACGACAAGAATCTCGCCGCAATAGGCGGTTCCTTCCTTGACCAGAATAGCAGAAGGCCGGCAATGGATGCCGGCCTCGTTTTGCACAACAGCCTTGGCTTTATACATGCGGTTCCGCAATCTATTTGGATGCCGCGTCGATCTGCGCCTGCTCTTGGTTCTGTTGCTTGGCTTGGTGCGCCTTGCGGATCATCTCTTCGTAGACCACCTTGTTATTGATGGCGTAGATGTAGGGCTTGGCCACGATCCCATGGGCTTCCCGGTTGGCATCGCATTTTTCGACGGCCACCTTGGCGGCTTCCTTGAGGGTGGATTTGCCGTAGTCGTAGCCGAAGGCAAAATCGCCGCCCGGATCGACCGCGATCACGAACACCTTGTTGTCGGGCTGGTTGTAGTAATCAAGAAGCTTAGCTTGGGCATGCGACGGAATCTTGGGCACATACACAACATCGCTCGCGCATCCGACCAGCATGGCCAAGAGGACCAGCACAAATGAAAACTTCGCTACCACCTTCATAACACCTCCGGTTAAAGGATTCGCAGACACTTTAGATTTCTGTCCGCCCAGAGTCAACCTAGCAAAGCAACGAAAACGCGAGATCTGCAAACCATTGTCCGCCGAACGCATGTCCGCCCGCATCCTGGACGACGCCCTTGGCCACCTCCAGCCGCAAACCGCCTGCCTCCAGCGCAAATCGCGGCGTGGCTCCGAAGATCCACTCAGCGGATCTTTGCCGGGCCAGCAACGGCTCCAGGCGCGGCGAATCGATGTCCAGCTCCGCCCCGGGTACAACGCCTTGCCCGCCGTACAGGCCGAGAAAACTGCGGATGAGCGCGGCCGACACCGCCGCGACATCCAGCGAGAGGTTGGCCACCGGGGCGGGAACCGATGGAATGGCGTGCGTTTCGATCCCCGCGACCATCGAACCCAGATAGCGATCCAGCCGAGCCAAATCCGCTTGCAACAGCAAGGTTCCGTGGTGTAGCGCCCGGTTGCCCCGGAAACAAAACGCGTTGCCCGAAAACTTGCGCCCGTCCACGGATAGGTTGCTTTTCCCGGTTTTTTCCGCCCGGATTCCGAAGGATTCCAGCGCATGGAAAACCATGTCGTAGGCCTGCTGCTCCCGGTAGGCCCGCCGGTCGACGACCACGCAAAAGTTCAAATTCCCCGGATCGTGGAAGACGGTGCCGCCGCCCGAGATCCGCCGGGCCAGCGGCACGCCGTCGGCTCGCATCCGGTCCAGGCGGCATTCGCGCCACGGATTCTGGTTCTTGCCCATGACGACCGCGCCGTCGCTGCGCCAAAGAAACAGGATGGGGCCGGCATCGCCCTCCCGCTCCATCAAGTATTCCTCGATGGCCAGGTTGCGGTAGACATCCATGGATGGGGATTGAACGATCAACATGCCGGTTTTTTTATTTTGTCCGACCCTGCGCAGGTCGGTAGATTGGCGGCATCATGTCAAAAATTCCCGAACAATTCATCCAGAAAATCCCCAAGACCGACCTTCATCTGCACCTCGACGGGTCGCTGCGCCTCGGTTCGCTGATCGAAATGGCCAGGGCCGGGAACATCGCGCTGCCCTCCTACGAAGAGGCCGGACTGAACGCGCTGGTCTTCAAGCCGCGCTACGCCAACCTCGGCGAATACCTCGCCGGATTCGCCTACACCGTCGCCGTTCTCCAGTCGGCGGAAAACCTGGAGCGGGCCGCCTATGAACTGGCCGAAGACGCCTTCAACGAGGGCGTCCGCTACATCGAGGTGCGCTTCGCCCCGCAGCTACATGTCTCCGTCGCCACCGAAATCCCGGGCGTCGTCCGGGCGGTCTGCAGCGGGCTGGAGCGCGCCAAACGGCGGTTGAACGCGCAAGTCGCCGAGCACGACATGCCCTTCGAATTCGGCATCATCCTCTGCGCCATGCGGCGCTTCAGCCGCCAAATGTCGCCCTACTACGAGCAGCTGGTCGCGCGCGCGGGCATCAGCCGCACCCGGTACATCTACGCCAAGGCCTCGCTGGCCATGGCCAAGGAGGCCGTCCGGCTGCGCGACGAAGGATTGCCGGTCGTGGGGTTCGATCTCGCCGGCGAAGAGGCCGGCTTCCCCGCCGTCCACCACAAGGCCGCCTTCCAGTACGCCCACCGCAACTTCCTGCGGAAAACCGTCCACGCCGGCGAAGCCTACGGCCCCGAATCCATCTTCCAGGCCATCACCGAATGCCATGCCAACCGCATCGGCCACGGAACCTTCCTCTTTTCGGATAAGGCCATCGCGCTCAAATCGATCAAGGACAAGCAGCAATACATCGCCCAAATCAGCGAATACATCGCCAGCCAGCGCATCACCATCGAGGTCTGCCCCACCTCCAACCTGCAAACCATCCCGGAATTCGAATCGCTCCACGACCACCCCATCCAGCGCATGATCGACAACGGCCTCTCCGTCTGCGTCAGCACCGACAACCGGCTCGTCTCGCACACCTCCGTCACCCGGGAGCTGCAGTTGCTCAGCGAACACCTCGACCTCACCAGCAGCCAGTTCCGCGATCTCGTGCTGGCCGGATTCAAGCGCAGCTTTTTCCCCCGCCCCTATTGCGAAAAACGCGACTACGTCCGCCGCGCCATCAACCTCTACGACGGCCTCGCCAAGCATTACCTTGGCGAACGTTAACCGAGCCATTTCCACGGGTTGGAGAGGATGCGGATATCCTTGCCCTGCCAGTCGATGACCCCGTCCTCCTGCAAGCGCTGGATGAGGCGGGAGAGGCTTTCGGGCGTGGTGCCGATGGCGGCGGCGATGTCTTTTTTGGAGAGCGGGGTGTGGATGGTCTCGCGTTCGCCATACTGGTTTTTCAGGAACATGAAGAAGCGGTGCTCGACATCCGTGGTGGTCAGCTCCTGGATGCGCTCGGCCAGGTAGCGCTGCTTGGCCATCAGCAGCGCGATGAAATCGTTGCGGAACCCCTCCTCGGCCAACAGGCGGTGGATGCCCTCGCGGGGGAACACCAGCAGGTCGGCATCCGTCACGGCGCGCGCGGAGACCGGATAGCGGTCCTTTTCGAAGAGCACCACCTCGGCAAACAGCTCGCCGGGCTTGATGATGCGGATCACGACCTCGCGGCCATCCTCCGTATTCTTGTGCAGCTGGATGTTTCCGCCGGCGAGCAGGAACATGCCGCCGCCGCGCTCGCCTTCATGGAACAGGTATTCGCGCTTTTTCACCTGCTTCACACTGCAAATCTGCGCCAGCTCGCGGCGATGCCCGTCGTTCAATTCCCTGAAGAACGCCGTGTTGGTGATGAGTTTTTCGATATCCATGCGCCAACCTTGGCGCGGACGGTGCAGCCATGCAATTGCCAAGTGTCTAATATCCGCAATTCGGATTTCATTTTTCCGCAGGGGCGATATAGGGTCTCGGCCAGCTTGGAGATAGCCATGTTCCTGTTTGGCCCAAAAGAAAAGACCTGCGTGCGGATTCCCTTGGATGTGAAGGGGCGGCTCTTCGTCAGCCCGATGCCGTTCGGCCCCTACGACCCCGGCAACGCCCTGCTGAAAACCTACAAGCAGCTGCGCATCGGCTTCGTCGTCATGCTCGTCACCGACGCCGAACTGGCCAAGAAGGCCAAGCGCGATGTACTGGCCATCTACAAGCAAAACGGCATCGAACCCATCCGCTTCCCCATCGCCGACTACACCAGCCCCGAACTGCACACCTTTTCCAAGGTGGTCGACAAGGCGGCGGGCTACCTGCGCGCCGGCGCGCACCTCGCCATCCACTGCAACGCCGGCGTCGGCC
>JBGSLE010000520.1:0-3242 GCA_041740875.1 Pontiella sp.
GGCCTTGTACGGGGAAGAGAACTTGCCCCGGGCAATCTCGTCCACCACCTGTCTCTTGAATGCCTCACTGTAGCGTATTACCGTCTTCACCTTGGACCTTTTCCTTTCCAAAGTGACAACCTATATCCGGACAAGACATCCAATGCCAAACCCTAAACCCTAATGTCTAAAGCCTAATCCTCACCAACGCCTAACCAAATCCAGTCAGCCCCCCGATTTGGTGATGATGGCACCGAAGATACAGGTTAGTTCGTGCGCTTCCTGCTCCAGCTTCGCCCGGTCATCTTCAAGACCATCGGCTTTGATCAGTCGCAGCCAAAGCTTGGATTCCTTCGCTTCCTTCCTACAAATCTGGGCCCGCATGAGGAAATCCTTTTTGCTCAAGGATTCATTCGCCTCGATGTAGTTGGCTGCCACCGAACCCGATGAGCGCACCACCTGCTTGCCGTCTTCCATGTTGGGGATGTCCTTCAAAACCTTGCGGACAAAAATACGCACCTCTTTCGCAAACAAATAGGTTCGCTCTTCCAGGTCGTAGCTTTTGCCCATTCAACTTTTCCTTTTTTGGATTTATTTAGGATTTAGAGATTAGAATCTGGGATTTTCGATCATCGGGGCTAGCTCCGACGATCGACGACCCGCTTCGCTTTGCCCTCGGAGCGGGCGATGGTGTTGGGTTCGACGAGGGTGAGCTTCACGCGGATGCCGAGCACATGCGCGATGGCGTCGGACAGCTGCCGGTGTACGGCCTCCATGCCGCGGACGGTATCGCTGAAGGCATCGGCGGTCACCTCCACCTGCACCTCCATCTGGTCCATGCCGCGGTCGCGGGTGAGGACGATCTGGTAGTGGGGCAGGGCTTGCTCGATCTTCAGCAGGGCGGCTTCGACCTGCGACGGGAAAATATTCACGCCGCGGATGATGAACATGTCGTCGGAGCGCCGCCCGATGCGGTGGATGCGGCGGATGGTGCGTCCGCAGGCGCATGGTTCGGGAATAATGCTGGTAATGTCGTGCGTCCGGTAGCGCATGACCGGCATCGCCCGCTTGCTGAGCGTGGTGATGACCAGTTCGCCCTCCTCGCCGTCGGGCACCGGCTGGTCGGTGGCGGGATCGACGATCTCGATCAGGAAGTGGTCTTCGAAGATGTGCAGTCCGTGCTGTTTTTCGCAGGCCATGCCGACGCCGGGGCCGATGATTTCGGAAAGTCCGTAGATGTCGTAGGCCTTGATGCCGGTCTTGCCTTCGATGTATTCGCGCATCCCGTCGGTCCATGGCTCCGCGCCGAAGACACCGGCGCGCAAGGGAAGCTCGTTCCAGTTGATGCCCATCTGTTCGGCGTGTTCGATCAGGTGCAGGAAATAGCTGGGCGTGCAGCAGATGGCGGTGGAGCCAAAGTCGCGCATCACCATGATTTGCCGCTCGGTATTGCCGCCGGAAATGGGGATGACCGTTGCGCCGAGGGCTTCCGCCCCGTAGTGCGCGCCTAGTCCGCCGGTGAAGAGGCCGTAGCCATAGGCGTTTTGGATGATGTCGCCGCTGTGCAGCCCGGCGCAGGCGAAGGTGCGGACCATGACCTCGCTCCAGACCTTGATGTCTTCGGCGGTGTAGGCCACGACGATCGGCTTGCCGGTGGTGCCCGACGAGGCATGCAGGCGGACGACCTCTCCCATCGGGACGGCGAACATGCCGTAGGGGTAGGTGTCGCGCAGGTCGGTCTTCTGGGTGAACGGCAGCTGGCGCAGGTCGTCCAGGGATTGGATATCCTCCGGTTTGACGCCGCGCGCGTCCATGCGTTCGCGGAAGAGCCGCTGGTTGCCGTAGGCGTGTTGAACGATGGCGCGGAGCCGTTGGAGCTGGAGTTTGCGGAGTTGTTCCGTGCGCATGTAGTCGGGTGCCGAGGCGGGATGCACCAGGCTTTCCCGATCATTCCATTGTGCGTGCATAGTCGTACCTTCCCTTAGGTGTGGAGCGAATCCAATACAGGTACTAAAGATGCATATTCATTGCAAGGGCGCGCCCGCAAAAACCTGCCCGAACCTACGGCTCGGGCGTCAGCAGCTCGGCGTCCTTCAGCAGGCGGCAAAACTCCTTTTTCGTGGCCTGGGTCGTCGTGCCCTCGCCGGTGGCGGGGTCTTTCATCGTCTTGTATTTGACGGAAAGGCGCGCCCATTCGACGATGCGCAGGTAATCGTCACCCTTTTTCCAGAGCTGACCTTGCTTTAGCTTCATAATCCTCGTTTCTCGCGGATGCGGTTTGGCGGAGCGCGCCTAGCCCGTTCGTTGCGGGCCGGCAGGTTTGGACTCTGCACCGGCCCCCTTATACGTGGCTTGCCGGTGGAATGGAACCCGCCATTCATGCAAGTAACCGGATATGCGCATGGGCGGGGTTCGGCACCGGGCGATTCCTTGGAAATCGGTTGCGACGCCTCTTGAATTGAAGGCCTGAAAGCGGTTTAAATGCGGTTTCGTTTTTTGCGGGGAATCCATGTTCAGGCATACACACCAGCTGAGGGTGCGCTACAGCGAATCGGACCGGATGGGAACGTTCTACAACTCCCGCTTGCTGGAGTGGATGGAGGTTGGACGCTCCGAACTGCTGCGCGCGGCCGGCATTTCCTATGTGGAATGGGAGGCGCGCGGCGTGATGGCGCCGATCGTCGAGGCCAACCTGAGGTTCAAGGGGCGCGCCGGCTACGACGACCTTTTGGCGATTGAAACGGTTTGCCGGGTCGAGGGGCGCGCGCGGTTGCGCTTCGATTCCACCCTGCGCCTGGCGGACGGCGGCAAGCCGGTCGCCGAGGGATATACCATACATGCCTTGACCGATCCCGGCGGAAAGCCGATGCGCATCCCCGGGTGGATCGGGGAAACACTTAACGGAGAGAAGGATTCATGAAGAAGGAACGCAGGCTTATGAGCGGCAACGAGGCCGTGGCGCTGGGTGCGATGCACGCCGGATGCGCGCTGGGCGTCGGCTATCCCGGGACGCCCTCGACCGAGATCCTGGAAAACTATGCCAAGCTGGGCGGCCGCGCGCAGTGGTCGCCCAATGAAAAGGTGGCGGCGGAGGTCGGCATCGGCGTGGCCTTTGCCGGTGCGCGCACGCTGGTCACGATGAAGCATGTCGGGCTGAACGTGGCATCCGACCCGTTCTTCACGGTGGCCTATACCGGCGTAACGGGCGGGCTGGTCATGGCGGTGGCGGACGATCCCGGCATGGCGTCGTCGCAGAACGAGCA
>JBGSLE010000521.1:0-2174 GCA_041740875.1 Pontiella sp.
CGCAGTCGCGCCGCCACACCTCGTTCGCGGCGGCGGACGTGACGCCGGAGCTCGACGACGAAATCACCATCGAGATCGTGGAGTCGGATCTGCGCATCGACACCTACCGCTCGCAGGGCGCGGGCGGCCAGCACGTCAACACCACCGACTCCGCCGTGCGCATCGTCCACATCCCGACCGGCACGACCGTCCAGTGCCAGGCCGAGCGTTCGCAGCACAAGAACCGCGCCGCCGCCCTGAAGATGCTCAAGGCGCGCCTCTACGAACACGAACAGGACAAGAAGCGCCAAGCCGTCGACCAGCTCTACGGCGACAAGGGCGAAATCGCATGGGGCCACCAGATCCGCTCCTACGTCATGCAACCCTACACCATGGTCAAGGACCACCGGACGGACGCGCAGGTCGGCAACGTCCAAAGCGTGCTGGACGGCGTTCTCGATCCCTTTATCGAGGCGTACCTCAAAATGAACCGGTAGGGCAGGGAACGGACGCATGAATATCTTGGAACAAATCATCGCCAACAAGCGCGTGGAGCTTGAAGCCTGGAAGGCGAACCTTCCGTTGGCCGAACTCCGGAGGCAGGCCGGTGCGGTCGAACCGCGGCCGGACTTCATCGCCGCGCTGCGGGCCGTTCCGATGGGGTTGATCGCCGAGGTCAAGCGCAAGTCCCCCTCGGCAGGCGTCATCCGCGATCCGTTCGATCCGGCGGCCATTGCGCGGGAGTATGAAGCCTGCGGGGCCAGCGCGGTGTCGTGCCTGATGGACCGCACCTATTTTGGCGGCGGGGCGGCCGATTTCGCCGCCGTGCGCAGCGCGATCGGCCTGCCGATGCTCTACAAGGAGTTCGTCGTCGATCCGTGGCAGGTCGTCCACGCCAAAACCATGGGCGCTTCGGCGGTGCTGCTGATCGCCGGCGCGCTGGCCGACGACGAACTCGCCTTCTTCATGGCGGAAATCGGATCGATGGGGATGCAGGCGCTGGTGGAGGTCCACGACCGCGAGGAGATGCGGCGGGCGATCGGCGCGGGCGCCGGCTTCATCGGCATCAACAACCGCAACCTTAAAACGTTTGCCACCACGCTGGAGACCACGCACGAACTGGCGGCGATGGCGCCGCCGGGCTGCACGCTAGTCAGCGAAAGCGGAATCAAGACGCCGGAGGACGTTGTCCGGCTCAAGCAGGCCGGGGCGCACGCCATCCTGGTGGGCGAAAGCCTGCTGCGGGAAGCCTCGCCCGGCGCGGCCGCGCGGCGCCTGCTCGGCCTGATTTAACCTCTTTTTTCTTTTTATGGCATTCCGTGGGCGGCAGGATTCGGCCCGTCAATCAAACCCCGGGGGCATGCAAGGGTGAAGCCGGTCAGGTTCATAGCGCTGGATATCGGTTCGGAGGGCATCGGACTGGCCGTTTTCGCGGTCGGCGCCGACCGCGCCATCGAACTGCTCGACCATGGGTTTGTGCCGATCGACGCCAACGCGCCTGCGGAAATGGCCCGCGAGGCGTTGGTTGCCACCACGCTCAAGCGCCTGCTCGACGAAAAAAAGCCCATTGTCCGGAATGTGTGCGTCTGCATCGAGGGCCAGGCCGTCTTTTCCCGCCTGGTCAAGCTGCCCCCCGTGCCGCCCGACCGTATGCGGCAGACGATCCACCACGAGGCCGTGCAGCATATTCCCTTCCCGCTCGGCGAGGTGGTTTGGGATGCCCACGTGGCCGATCCGGCGGCCAGCGAACCCGAAATATTGCTGGCGGCGGTCAAGGCCGACCTCGTCGAGGGGCTCGTTGCCGCCATCGAGGCCAACGGGCTTACGATCAAGGGGATCGACGTAGCCCCGGCGGCGCTGGCCAACGCCGTGCGCTTCAACTATCCGGATCTCGCCGGTCCGGTCTTGGTGGTCGATGCGGGGCCGCATTCCACGAACCTGGTTTTTCTCGACGGGGCGCGCACCTTTTTCCGCACCTTGCCGGTTTCGGCCGGCATGTCGGACCGGCTGGTCCATGAGATCGAACGGTCGATCACCTTCTACCGCACGCAGCAGGGTGGCAACGCACCCCGGCGCATTCTCGTGGCCGGCGGCCTGGAAAGCCTCGCGGACGAGGCCGGACGGCTCGGCCTGCCGGTCGAAGCGTTCGACCCCCTCCGCCGGATTTCAACCCGGTTGCCCCAATCCGGACTGGA
>JBGSLE010000522.1:0-6039 GCA_041740875.1 Pontiella sp.
TCCAACCGGCTACTTGGTGCCGATGGCGTCCTTGGCCGCCTTGGCGATGCGGAACTTCAGCACGGTCTTGGCCGCGATCTTGATCTGCGCGCCGGTGGCCGGGTTGCGCCCCATGCGGGCCTTGCGCTTCACCTTGACCAGCTTGCCGAGGCCGGGGACGGTGAAGCCATCCTTGGCACCCTTGTATGCCTGTGCGACCAGGGAGTCCAGCGCGCCCTTCGCCTGCGCCTTGGTGATGCCTGCGTCGTCGGCCATCTTGGCGATGATCTGGGATTTCGTAGCTGCCTTTGCCATGCGTCTTCTCCTGTTGTGCCTGCCGTGGACGCCCGCCTGCCTCAAGCCGGATAGGCTCCACGTTGAACCACGCTACTTGAACACCCCCATGCGCCGCAAGGATCAATCCATGCGGAATCGGGTTATCCGCCAGGTTGTCCGGCCCATGGAAAGCCAGGGGCTGCCCGTCCCGGGAGATGGATCGAGCAGAGCCGAAGGGGATCCTCCTCCACGCAGCGCCGCTTCGGATGCTGTTCACACCTTGATGTCCAGCCGGGGGATGCGGATGCGCCGCCGCCCCGTCTCGCCGGGCAGCAGGTTGAGCTTGCGCCAGCAGGGCTGGTCGCGGTCGTTGGTCTCCACGCCGGCGAGCGCCAGCCCCGTTCCAAGGAAGATGCGGTGCTTGCCGTAGCGGCCGTTGATCCGGTCGATGACCCGGCCAATCTCGCGCATGCGTTCGATGCCGATCCGGTCTTCGAACAGGTCGTACTGGCGCGCGGCGTCGCTCTCCAATCCGCCCAGCACGACGGTGGTTGACCTGTATTCCGTCCCCGGCACATACAGCCGGGAAAACACCTGTTCGACCACGGCGGTGGTTTCCATGGCGTTGGACGCACCCCGGTTCAGCACCACGGAGGCGCCCCGTTCCTCATAGTCTTTCCGCCGCAGATGCACGCAAAGCTCCCGGGCCCGCATCCGGTGCCGCCGCAGCTTGATGAAGGCCGATTCCAGGTTCCGGACGAGCTTGGCGTAGACGTAGTCGCGGTCGGCCGACGGGGCGGAAAAGGTTTTGCCCTTCATGATCGAGGCCTGCGGCGGCCGGGCCTGCATTTCGAGCCTCTTCACGGGATTGCCCCGCAATTCGTGCCAGATTTCCCAGCCCGGCTTGTGGAGCATGCGGCGCACCCACGTTTCGTCGCGGAGCGCGAAGTCGTAGGCGGTGCGGATGCCGTATTTCCCCAGCAGGGCCTGGGCGGAGGGGCCGATGCCCCAGACGTCGGCCAAGGGCACCCGTTGCAGGAACAGGTGGATGTGCTTGCCCGATACGGCGGTCAGGCCGTTGGGCTTCCGGTAGTCGGAGGCGATCTTGGCCAGGCTCTTGGTGAGGCTCAATCCCACCGAAACGGTCAGGTCGAGCTCCCGCTGGACCGCGGCCTGCAGCTGCAAGGCGATCTCCTTGTAGGAGCAGCGGAAGAGCCGCCGCATGCCGGTGATGTCGGCGAAGCCCTCGTCGATGGAGTATTCCTCCACCTCGGGGGTGAAGCGCCGCATGATCCCGAACATCCGCTGCGAATAGATGCTGTAGCTCTCGTAGTCCGAGGGCAGCACGACCAGCCCCGGGCAGATGCGCTTGGCATCCCACAGGGAGACCCCGCGCTTGATGCCCAGCGCCTTGGCCTCGTAGGAGGCGCAGGAGATGATCCCGCGCTCCTGGCCCGTCACCACCGGCAGCCCCTTGAGCGCGGGGTGCATGGCCTGCTCGACGGAGGTGAAGAAGGCGTCGCCATCCACGTGCAGGATGGCGCGGGGGAGCGACGAAAGCATGAAGGGGGCGCCGTGTTCCATGGGAGACCCCTACGCGTATTTGCGCACGACGGCCTTGACGATGCCGCCGATCTTCAGCGAGCGCTCGGGCCGGATGCGGGGGTACGCGGGGTTGGCGGGGTCAAGATAGACGCCCTGCTTGTCCTTGCCGAAATATTTCATGGTCCATTCCCCATCGACCTGGGCAATGACGATGTCGTTCTGCTTAGGCGTACCGCCCTTTTCCACCAGCACCAGGTCGCCCGGCTGGATGCCGGCCTCGATCATGGAATCCCCCGACACAGTCAGCAGGTAGGTGGACTCCGGCCGCCGCACCAGGAACTCGTCGAGGCTGATGGTATCCAGCAGCTCTTCCTCCGCCGGGGACGGGAACCCGGCCTGGACCGAACCGAGCACCGCTATGGAGGCGGCGATCTTCGAGGTGAAGCCGATCCGCCCCCCTTCCGAGCGGGTCAGGTAGCCCAGGCTGACGAGCTTGCCGACGGGGTTGTAGACGGCGTTCTTCGACTTGTAGCCGAAGAGCGCGGCCATCTCCGCGTACGACGGCGCCCGGCCCTCGCGCCGGTGGAAGGCGCGCAGCTGGGAGATCTTTTCGGCAAGGTCGATGGTCCGTGGCATGGGGGCATGCATATATGTACGAACGTACATTTTCAAGCCTGGAGTTCGCAAAGCTAGCCACCCGGACCCGCTTTCACTATCCTGGCCGCATCGCCCCGGAGGATGGATTGACCGATGGAGGTTAAGATGTGCGGACGCTTCACGCTGACCAAACCCAATCTCGAAAAGCTGGAATCGACAATGAACATCGACCTGCCGCCCCTGGTTCAGGGACGGTACAATATCGCCCCCGCCCAGCAGGTGGCAGCCATCCGCGCGGGTTTCCCGGGGACTGTCACGCCCTGCACATGGGGATTTACCGTTGCCCACGGCAGTCCGGTGATAAATGCCCGCATCGAATCGCTCCGGGAAAAGAAGATGTTTAGCGAACTGGTTGGGTCCAAGCGGTGCGTTGTGCTGGCCGACGGGTTCTACGAATGGAAAAACGCCCAACCCTATTACTTCCGGCTTCCTGGCCACGCCCTGTTCGCCTTCGCCGGATTATGGCGACCGCGGCCGGATGGACCGGGACGGGATGAATGCGTTGTCATCACCCGCGAGGCCAGCCGCGAAGTGCGGCCCGTTCACACCCGCATACCGGTGATATTGACGATGGAGGAATGGGCCGGATGGCTGGACAACCTGAAGCCGCCCGGGAAGCCCCCGGCACTTGATTGCATTCCGGTATCCAGGCGCGTGAACCGCGTGGCGAATGACGATCCCGCCTGCATCGAGCCTGCACTGACCCAATCGGAGCTCTTTCCCGGAAATTGAGGAAACCAGAAGGCAACCGCCGTTGCACGGGATACCGCGATCCGCATGCTTTTCCCGTAGTGGCCAGTGCAACTCAGGTTCCTTTGTCCATCCCGTTCTCGTGCCGCACCACCATCGCCTTCAGCTCCATGAACGCCGTCAGCCTGGTTTCGGCCTGCGCCGTGAACCGGTGCCCGTCATCCTTGTCGGCGAAGGCGCAATGCAGCAGCCCGTGCACGGGGTCGGACACGACCGTGAAGCCATAGCTCCAGCCCATGGCATGGATTTCGTTGGCTATGATTTCCCAGTAGTGGGCCATCAGGAAGGATCCGGTCTCCAGGAGGTGTCGAAGCCCAGGAGCTCTTCGATGGCCCTCATCGCATCCTCCTTCTCCTTGGAGCCGTAGCCCAGCCGCCGCTGTACCCTCCGGGCCAGCTTGACCGAGTCGGCATATTCCGCGATTAGCCCCGGGATCGCCTCGCGTCCCGATTCGAGCCACTGCCCAAGGATGAGGACGCACAGCTTGCTTGTGGCGATCTTCGCTCATCGTGCCGTACAGCCGCATCGACAGCGCGGCCTGCCGGCTGGCGGATGGGCTGCTGTGGGCGTATCCGCAGTGCTCCGGCGGGGTGGTCGGGCTTGAGGCCTGCCTATGATTGGTTGTTGACGATATTCCATGTCGGTATCAGGGTCATGCGCTATGCGGGGTAGCATCATAGTTTGGGTGTGGTTGACGAGCTGGTTTGCGCTTGCCTCAGGCGGAGAATCGGGTTCGGTCGATCCTAGAAACCCAGCAGAGTGGCGGGCGATGCGGGAGGCTTCCGCGTTGCACCTGAGCCAGTGGCCGCCGACGCGGATACAACAGCTGGAGGTTGAACAAGAACAGCTCCTGCAGCGGCTGGCGTTGCTCCCGAAGCATGATCCAAAACCGCTGCTCGACCGGTTGGGATATCATTCGTCATTCGCAAGTTCAGATTCGTTCACGAACGGGTTTTCGCACGAACTGGTGATCAATTACACGTATTATTCTGCCGTGGGCTCGATCGCCATGGCTCCGGCATTCAATCCCGCAAAGGCCGGCTTGAGACCGTACGCCTTTCCGAAACGATTTAGGATTGATGCCCAAGTGCTGGGCCGAAGGTGGGTGGGCGACGAAGCGACGGGCAATTGGGTGCATGACACGCATTTGACCAATCAATGGGTGGAGATTGCCAACTGGCTGGAGGAAGATTTCCCCGATCCTGGAGCCTATCCGGTATTTTTCACGATCAATGACTACAAGGTAAAACAAGTGCGCATGATGGTGCCCATGGTGATGGAAGAGGAGGGCGGGTTGTACTATGCGCTGGGTGAAATCTATTCTTTCCTCAGGTTGAAGAATGGGGAGATGGGCGACAACATGATGGCATGGTGGCCAGTGACGGAGATCCAGGTTTCCGACTCGCTTTCCGTTCCCCCGCTCTGGGACACGGCGTACCTGAGGGATGGTGCCGTGGGCTTCGGCCATCCATTAAGTGAAGAAACCGATGCCGGCGAGGATTTCATGGCGACATTCGAGCCGCAAGAGATCGCGAATGGACAGGTTGAATTGCTGATGGATCTTGGCATGGACCAAAAGATTGGCCGCATAGAATTCTGGCCAGCCGAGGCTCCGGAGCAGATGGCGGTGCCGATGTTCGGGTTTCCAGGCGATATCATCATAGAGATTTCGCCAGACTCCGAATTCAAGACGCGTGAGATCATTGAGGTGAAAGACGCCGGGAAAATGGTGTTTCATGACGATCTGCTTACGGTAATCTGCAAAGGCTACGTGGGTCGATATATACGAATATCACTGGGAAATCTGTCTGATTATGGCGGGAAGCCATTTTTAGGGCTCGGTGAAATCTGTGTGGCCGAATACGGCAAGATGCTGTCGAAGGGTTGCAAGGTGACGGCGCGCGGTATTCCAGAGCGATACCACCTTCAGGTGCCGCGACTGGTTGATGGATATAGCCGGCGATGCCGCATCCTGTCGGAGGGGGAATGGATCAAGGGATTGGCCCTGCGGCGCCCGCTGGACCAGCGGTTGGCGCTGGTGCAAGCGGAGCTAGTGGTTGCGCAGGATTGGTGGCGCAATCTGCAACTCCGCTTGAGCATCGCGGGCATTGTGGTTTTGGTCGGCTCTTTGCTGGGTATTTTGGGAGGGGTTCTGTTGCAACGGCGACAGGCGCTTAAGAAGCTCAAATACTCGATTACCAGGGATTTGCACGATGAGGTCGGCAGCAGTCTCGGAAGCATTTCGCTTATGGCGGATCAATTGCGGGCCTTTGTGGCGGATGACCACCTGAAGGAGGATGTATTCGATCTTTCGTTGTTGGCGCGGGAAGCATGCGCCTCGTTGCGCGAGGTGGTTTGGGTGGTTGATCAAGACCGAATCCTCCTGCCGGAACTGCTTAAGAAGATGGTCGAACGCACCGAGCGGATATTGAGCGGGACAACGCTCACGGTCGACATCGCCCAGGATTGCCCGGACGTCGAGGTTCCCCTGGTGTATAAGAGGCATCTGCTGATGTTGTTCAAGGAGGCCGTCCACAACTGCGCACGGCACGCGGGCGCAACCCGGGTAACGTTGTCGATTGCAATTGAGAACGAGCTATTGGTGATTACGCTGGCGGATGACGGCTGTGGATTTGATCCGAACGCGACGAATGGTGGGTGGGGGGTGAAAAACATGCGGAAGCGGGCGGACGTGTCTTGTCCGGATATAGGTTGTCACTTTGGAAAGGAAAAGGTCCAAGGTGAAGACGGTAATACGCTACAGTGAGGCATTCAAGAGACAGGTGGTGGACGAGATTGCCCGGGGCAAGTTCTCTTCCCCGTACAAGGCCC
>JBGSLE010000523.1:0-14638 GCA_041740875.1 Pontiella sp.
GCCGGGCCGTCGTCTCTCACGGTGGCACGCGACCTGGCGCCGCTGGGCTACGAGGTGACGGTGTTCGATGGCGAGGCCAGGGCGGGCGGCTTCATCCGCTCGCAGATTCCGCGCTTCCGGCTGCCGGAGTCGGTGATCGACGAGGAGACCGGCTACATCCTCGGCATGGGGGTGAACGCCCTTTTCAACACGCGCGTCGAGAGCATGAAAGCCCTGCTGGAAAAGGGGTACGACGCCGTATTCGTCGGCTCCGGCGCGCCGACGGGGCGGATCTTGCAGCTGCCGGGCTACGAGGCCGACGGCGGCCGCAACGTGCTGGTGGGCGTTGAATGGCTGGCGCAGGTCGCCTTCGGCCATATCACGGAATGCCCGAAGGACGTGCTGGTGATCGGCGGCGGCAATACCGCGATGGACTGCTGCCGGACGGCGCTGCGCCTCGGGGCCTCCAACGTGCGGGTCGTGCTCCGGACGCCGATTTCGGCGATGGTCGCCTCGCCGTGGGAAATCGAGGACACGCAGGCGGAGGGCATTCCGATCCTTCCCGACCTCAACCCGCTCGCGTACGAAGTCGAAAACGGCGAACTCAAGGGCATGGTGTTCGAAGCCATCGAATATTCCGTTGCGCCCGACGGCCGCGAAACCTTCACCCCCGTCGGCCGCGAAGAGACCCTGCCGTGCAGCCTCGTGCTGCTCGCCATCGGCCAAGCCAACGCGTTTCCGTGGATCGAGCGCGACATCGGCATCGAATTCGGCCCGCGCGGATTGGCCGTGGTCGACGAGACGACCTTTCAATCCACCCATCCAAAGGTCTTTTTTGGCGGCGATGCGGCCTTCGGCCCGAAGAACATCATCACGGCGGTCGCGCACGGCCACCAGGCGGCGCTCTCGATCGACCTCTTCCTGCAAGGGAAGGACCTGATGGAGCGCCCCGGCCCGGCCACCAACCTGGTCAGCCAGAAAATGGGCATCCACGACTGGAGCTACGCGAGCATGGTGACCCAGGAGCGGCGCCATACGGTGCCGCACGTCGACCTCGATGCCGCCATCCATAGCCACACGCTGGAAGTGGAGCTGGGTTTTGACGTCCAGACGGCCTACGACGAGGCGCGCCGCTGCCTCAACTGCGACGTCGAAACCGTCTTCACCGCCGAAAAGTGCATCGAGTGCGATGCCTGCATCGACATTTGCCCGGTCGACTGCCTCACCTTCACGGAAAACCAGGCAGAGGCCGCAATGCGGCGCACCCTGAACGTGCCCGCGCTAAACCTCGGCCAATCGATCTTTGTCTCCGAGCATCTCAAGACCGGCCGCGTGATGGTGAAGGACGAAGACGTCTGCCTCCATTGCGGGCTCTGCGCCGAACGCTGCCCCACCTCGGCCTGGGACATGCAGAAATTCCTCTACATTTCCCCGAAGCCGGCGATTACCCTGCAACCCGAAACCCCGTGACGACCCCCGCCATCAGGAACCGAATATGAAACGCGACATCGTCACCAACCTGTTCGTCATCAAGTTCGCCAACGTCAACGGCACCGGCTCGGCCAGCGCGAACACGCTCTTCAGCCGCGCCGTCTTCCGCATGGGCGTGCCGATCAGCCCGAAAAACATCTTCCCGTCCAACATTCAGGGGCTGCCCACGTGGTACGAAATGCGCATCAACGAAAACGGGTTCCTCGGGCGGCGCGGCGGCATCGAGGTGGCGGTGGGCATGAACCCGCAAAGCATGGCGCGCGACATAGCGGAAGTCGAAAAGGGCGGCTACTTCATCTACGACTCCACCAAGCCGCTCGACAAAAACCTGCTGCGCGACGACATCGACTTCATCGGCATCCCCTTCATGGAGCATTGCCGCGAAAAATACCCCGACGAACGGCAGCGGCAGCTCTTCCGCAACGTGATGTACATCGGTTCGGTCGCCGCGCTGCTCAATGTCGAGATCGACGTGATCAAGCAATTGATCCACGAGCAGTTCAAGGGCAAGGCGAGCCTCGTCGCCCCCAACGTCGAGGCGCTGGAGATGGGCTACGCCGTCGCGCGGGAAATGTACGACTGCCCCATCGCCTACCGGGTTGAGCGGCGCGACAAGGTGGGCAACCAGATCCTGATGACCGGAAACCGGGCCTGCGGCCTCGGCGCGGTCTATGGCGGCGCGACGGTCGCAAGCTGGTATCCCATCACTCCGTCCACCTCGGTGATCGACAGTTTTGCGCGCTACTGCCGCCAGTTCCGCACCGACCCCGAAACCGGGGTGAAAAACTATGCCATCGTGCAGGCGGAGGACGAACTGGCGGCGATCGGCATGGTCATTGGTGCCGCGTGGAACGGCGCGCGCGCCTTCACCGCCACCAGCGGCCCGGGCATATCGCTGATGAACGAGTTCCTGGGGCTGGCCTACTTCGCCGAAGTCCCGGCGGTGGTCATCGACGTCCAGCGCGTCGGCCCCTCCACCGGCATGCCGACGCGCACCCAGCAATCGGACGTGCTCACCTGCGCCTTCGCCTCGCACGGCGACACCAAACACGTCCTGCTCTTCCCGTCCACGCCAAAGGAGTGCTTCGAGCTCACCGCCACCGCCTTCGACCTGGCGGAGCGGCTCCAGACCCCGGTCATCGTCATGTCCGACCTCGACCTGGGCATGAACGACAACCTCTGCGCGCCGCTCGCATGGGATGATGCGCGCACCTACGACCGCGGAAAGGTACTGACCGCCGAACAGCTCGAGGCGATGCAGCAGCGGTTCGGGCGCTACCTCGACACGGACGGCGACGGCATCCCCTACCGCACCTTGCCCGGCACGCATCCGACCAAGGGGTCGTTCTTCACCCGCGGCACCTCGAAGGACGAATATGCCGTCTACACCGAGGCCGGCGAAAAATATGTCGCCAACATGGAGCGCCTGCTCAAGAAGTGGAAAACGGCCAGCACCATCGTCCCGAAGCCGGCCATCCGCAAACCCGGCAAGCCCTGCACCGTCGGGGTCGTCTACTATGGCACCAGCGAAGCGGCGACCCTCGAAGCGCTCTTCCACCTCAACGACCTCCACGGCATCTCGCTCGACAGCCTCGGCATCAAGGCCTTCCCCTTCTCAACGGAGATCGAAGGGTTCATCGACGAACACGACTATGTCTTCGTGGTCGAGCAAAACCGCGACGCCCAGATGCGCACGCTGCTGATCAACGAATTTGATTTCGTGCCCGACAAGCTCGTCCCCGTCCTGCACTTCGACGGGAGCCCCATCACCGCCCGCTTCATCCGCCACGTCATCCGCGACTGGATCCTGCAAACCACCACCACGCCCCGCCGCCGCGCGAGGAGATAAGGAGCCGCCATGTCCTACGCCGTCCCCGGTTTCCGCCATCCGAACCTGCCCAAGAACGCGCTGGGCTACACCATCCAGAACTACGAAGGCGCCGTCTCCACCCTCTGCGCGGGCTGCGGGCACGACTCCATCAGCGCCGCCATCATGGAGGCCTGCTTCGAGCTCTCCATCCAACCCCACCGGGTCGCCAAGCTCTCCGGCATCGGTTGCTCCTCGAAAACCCCGACCTACTTCCTGGGGAATTCGCACGGGTTCAACGCCGTCCACGGCCGCATGCCCGCCGTCGCCACCGGAGCCAACATGGCCAACCGCGACCTGCTCTACATCGGCGTCTCCGGCGACGGCGACACCGCCTCGATCGGCATGGGCCAGTTCGTCCACGCCGTCCGCCGCAACGTCAACATGATCTACATCTGCGAAAACAACGGCGTCTACGGACTCACCAAGGGCCAGGATTCCGCCACCACCGACATCGGCTCGAAAAGCAAGAAGGGCGAACCCAACGCGCTGGAGCCGATCGACCTGTGCGCCATCGCCCTCCAGCTCGGCGCCACCTTCGTCGCCAACACCTTTTCCGGCGACAAGCAGCAGCTCATCCCCATCATCAAGGCCGCCATTTCGCACCGGGGCTTCGCCTTCATCAACGTCATCTCCCCGTGCGTCACCTTCAACAACGCCCCGGGATCGACCAAGTCCTACGACTACATGCGCCAATACATGGCCTCCTCGAACGCGGTCGACTACGTCCCGCCGGCCGAGGAGATCACCACCGAATACGCGGAAGGGACCTCCGAGCAGGTCGCCATGCACGACGGCTCGGTGATCCACCTGCACAAGATCGACCCCGAATCCGACATCCACAGCCGCCGCTCGGCGCTGCGGCGGATGAAGGACTACGACGCCGAGGGCAAGGTGCTCACCGGCATTCTTTTCATCGACGAGGATTCAAAGGAAATCCACGAAACGATGAACACCACCCAGGTTCCCCTGCGCAACCTGGCCGAACCGCAGCTCTGCCCCGGTTCAGCCGCGCTGGAGGCGATCAACCAGCTGCATCGCTAACGGCCGCCGCAGACGCGCCGGCCGCCTGCGCCTGGTTGACGTAGAGCGTCTGGGTCGGGAAGGCGAATTCGATGCCGGCCTCGTTGTAGCGCCGGAGCAGCGCCAGATTGAGGCGCCCGGAGAATTCGAGGAATTTCCAGTAGTCCGGCGGGTGGTACCAGTAGATGGCCAGCAGGTTCAGAGAGCAGTCGTTGAATTCGCTGAAGTAGACCCGTGGCGGGAAGGCCGCATGCATGCCTTCGTGGTTGGCCAGCAGCTCCTTGAGGATATCCAACGCCAGCTGCACCTTTTCCGGCGGCGTGTCGTAGGTGATCGTGATGTTCATCACGCGCTTGATGTATGGGCGCTTGTCGATGTTCTGGATCACCATGTTGGCCAGTTCGCCGTTCGGCACCGTCACCAGATGGCCGTCGAGCGTGCGGATGCGGGTCGAACGGAACCCGACCTCCTCCACGTGCCCGTCGTGGCCGCTCACCACGACGCGCTCGCCGAGCTCGAACGGCTTGTCGGCGAAGATCACCAGCGAGCCGAAGAAATTCTTGATGGTCTCCTGCGCCGCCAAGGCCACGGCCAAACCGCCGACGCCGAGGCCGGTCAGGATGGAGGTGATGGGCTTGTCGCTCAACACCTGGGCAATCTGGACCAATCCGAGGATGACGATCACGATGCGCAGGCTCTTGCGGACCATAGGCGCCATCATGTCGTCCATTTTCGTCTGCGTCCTTTCCGTGAAACGGGAGATGGCGTAGTCAACCACATCGACCAGCGAGTAGACGAAAAAGCTCACGGCCACGGTGAAGAGGACGGAAAAGCCATCGGAAACCAGCCCGGCCAACGCATCCTCGAAATCAAACACACGCAATCCTTGCCGCAGGCCGAGGGTGAAGAACAGGAACGGAATGGGCCGAACCAGCGCCTTGAGCGCCACCTGGGCAATGCGCTTGCCCTCGATCCGCTTCTGCTTGCCGATATGGGTGAGCACAACCTGAACCAGCTTACCCGCCAGCAGTGCGCACAGCACCCAGCCGAGCAGCGCCAGCACCTGTCCCCATGTGACGTTCGCAAAAAGCTCTATTTCCAACATCGAAAACCTCCGTATAGCGTGGAAAACGAAAATAGCCGCGACCCCTAAAATGCCAAGTTCCAATGTCTGGAAGTTTTCCAACCATTGGAACCGGGGCCGTTTTTCGGATGGGGGCGAGGACTAGGCCTTGTTTTTCAGCGACGCCATCACGCGCAGGCGCAGGGCGTTGAGCTTGATGAAGCCGGTCGCGTCGGACTGGTCGTAGCCGCCCGCTTCGTCGAAGCTGACGAGCTTGTGGCTGTAGAGCGAATAGGGCGAGCGGCGGCCGCAGACATGCACCCCGCCCTTGAAGAGCTTGACGCGCACATCGCCGGTGACGTTCTGCTGGCTTTCGGTGATCGCGGCCTGGAGCATGAGGCGCTCGGGGGCGAACCAGTAGCCGTTGTAGACGAGCTCGGCATATTTCGGGATGAAGCCGTCGCGCAGGTGCATCACTTCGCGGTCCATGGTGATCGATTCCAGCGCGCGGTGCGCATGGTGCAGGATCGTTCCGCCGGGGGTTTCGTACACGCCGCGGTCCTTCATGCCGGTGTAGCGGTTTTCGACGATGTCGATGCGGCCGATGGAGTGCTCGCAGCCGATGGCGTTTAGCTTCTTGATCAGCGCGGCCGGGCTGAACTTTTCGCCGTTGACGGAGACCGGGATGCCTTTTTCAAAGCCGATCTCGACATATTCCGGCACGTCCTTGGCCTGGCTGAGCGGCTTGGTCATGCACCACATGTTTTCGTCGGGCTCGTTCCACGGGTTTTCGAGCACGCCGCCCTCGAAGCTGATATGCAGCAGGTTGCGGTCGGTGCTGTAAGGCTTGGAGGCGGAGACGGAACAGGGAATGTTGCGCTCCTGCAAATACTTGATCATGTCGGGACGGCCCTTGAAGGGGAAATCGGCGGGCATGCGCCACGGGGCGATCACCTTGATGTCGGGCTTGAGCGCGTAGGCGGTCAGCTCGAAGCGGACCTGGTCGTTGCCCTTGCCGGTGGCGCCGTGGCAGATGGCTTCGGCGCCTTCGGCGATGGCGATATCGACCATGCGCTTGGCGATCAGCGGCCGGGCGATGGAGGTGCCGAGCAGGTAGGTGCCTTCGTAGATGGCGTTGGCCTGCATGATCGGGAAGATGTAGTCGGCGGCGAACTGCTCCTGGACATCGTCGACATAGCACTTGGCCGCGCCATGCTTGAGCGCCTTGGCCTCAAGGCCGTCGAGCTCCTCCATCTGGCCGACGTTGGAGCAGTAGCAGATCACTTCCGCATTGAATTTTTCCTGAAGCCAGGTGAGCAGCACGGTGGTGTCGAGACCACCCGAATAGGCGAGTACAACCTTCATCTTGAAATCCTTTCTATTCTCCGTTCCGTGGAGGCGGGCTTTCTACAATCATTTGCCCGGGCCAATCAACAACCTTTGGCGGCAAAACCCGGTTAGCGTTCCTGCAAGCGCTTCAATACATCCTCGATGGTCCGCGTCAGCCCCGAAACCAGCTCGGCCAGCTTGGCGGACGGAATGGCCGGCTCGCCATCGACGGTGTTGAGCACCTCCAGCATCGAGGACAACGAGGCGGTGGCGAGGGAGAATTCGCCGAACACCGGATTATGGACGACCTTGTCCAGGGCGCCCTGGCGGTCGAGTTCGCGGACGGCGGCCAAGCAGCGGTCGCTGAGCGCAAGCAACCCGGCGCGGGTGATGCCATAAGGATCCTTCTTGGGCAGATAGGTCGCCTTGATCTCCTCCCAAAGCCGGCACCACAGGCCGTGGAAGGTTTCCTGGTCTTCGGCGGAGCGGAAATAGAGCGATCGTCCGGCGCAGACGCGCGCCAACACCGCGTCGGGGCTCGCGCCGCCTTCGTACAGGGCGCCGCGCATGTAGGCCTCGGCTTCGCCTTCGCTGAGCGGAAGGCCAAGGAGCTTGAAGAATCCATCGAGTTCGCTGTCGCTTTCCTGCGCATCGCCATCCGGGGAACCGGGCAACCGGCTGGCAGGATCTTCATCGACGCCGCACAACACGCTGCGGTTGCCCAGCGGCTTGATGGCGATGTCCTCCTGCGAATTGAAAAAGGCGGCGATCGAAAGCGGCGGATTCTTCATCAACGGGCATTCGCCGTCTTCGGATCCCAGCAGCAGCATGATCGCGAACTGCTCGTAGCAATCGCCCTCGGTTCCCAGCTCGCCCTGCATGTCGTCGTAGGCCCCGCGCATGGCCTCGGTCCAGCGCCGCACATGCCGCAGATCCATGAGCTGGCTGGCCGGGACGTGGGAAACGGCGTAGACCCCCTGCAACCAATCGAGCACGCGCAGCATCAGCGAATCGCCCGGCTTGAAGCCGCACTTCGCGTAGAAATCCTGCAGGTCGAAAACCGTGGCCTCCACCTTGCCCTTGGTTTTTCCGGCCAACCGCCGTTCGTTGGCCGAATGGTCGGTGGCCAGGTAATCCCCGGCCTGCGCCCCGCCGTAAAAGACCAAGGCGTTCATGGCCGCAGGCAGCGCCATGGAAACGCGGCGCACCCGCGGGGCCAACCCGTCCGGCAGGACGAGCCAGGCGTCCGGCGGAAAGATGTCCCGGCTGATGAACGGCATGAAGCGGTGCCCCGGGAAGAGGTATCCGCCTTCCACCTCCTCGGGCGTGGGGGTGATGCGGAATTCCGCCCCTTGGAAAAACATGCGCCGGGGCACGAAGACGGAGTGCGCATCGTCGCTCCACGACTCGAACAGGTAGCTCGACGACGCGGCAAGGTCGTACACCTTGTCTTCGTCGACCTTGTCCATGCGCTCCCAGACGTAGCCGAGCAGCTCCTCGAAATCGAATTCGAAATCGCAGGTGCGCGCGAAGCCGTCGACCATGTCCGCCAGTTCGTCTTTTTTGTTCATGCAGTGCCCGGCCCGCAGGCTAGAAGGGAATGTTGTCTTCGTATTCGTCGAAGTCGGCCGGAACATCGGCATCCGCCACCGGCGGCTTTTGCTCCGCCCCGCCGGCCACCTGGATTTTCCAGCCCTGCAGATTGTTGAAATATTTACCGTTGTATTCGCGGCCCCGGATATCGAAGGAGACCGTCACCTCCTGGCCCGGCTTCACCGCATCGAGCAGGGCCACCTTGTCCTGGACAAACTCCAGGCTGATGTCCTGCGGATATTTCCCGTCCTCGACCGTCACCACGATCGCCCGCTTGGTGAAGCCGCTGCCGAAGGTCTGGGCGTCCTGCACCAGTTTGACTTTTCCGGTTAGTTCGTATGCCATGGTATCCCTTTCTATTTTTTCATCCCGCATTGGCAGGGGTTTGGCGACTGAGCCGCCATTTCATCATGCAATTCGACGCAGGCTTCGCCAATGAGCTGCACCGCCTGGTCGATCTCCGCTTTCGATACGTTCAGCGGCGGCAGCAGGCGGAGCACGTTGCCCGCCGTCGCCAGCGCCAGCATCCCTTTTTCCATCAGCTTTTTCTGGAGCGGCAGCGAGGGCACGTCGAGCACGAGGCCCAGAAGAAGTCCGAGTCCCCGCACCTGCGCGATCCACTTCTTGTGCTTTTCTGCGATGCCGCAGAGCCCTTCGACGAAGTAGGCACCCATCGCCAGCGTATTCTCCAACAGGTGATCCACGTCGATCGTTTCGATCACCGCCAACGCCGCCGCGCAAGCCAGCGGCGTGCCGCCGAAGGTCGTGGCGTGGTGGCCGGGCTGGAACAGGTTGCAAAGTTTTTCGCCGGCGACGAGCGCGCCGATCGGGAAGCCATTGCCGAGCCCCTTGGCAAGCGAGAAGGCGTCGGGCTGGACGTTGTAGTGCTGGAAGCCGAACCATTTGCCGGTCCGGCCCATGCCCGCCTGCACTTCGTCGCACAAAAGCAGGATGCCCTGTTCGTCGCAGAGCTGCCGCAGGCCGCACATAAAAGAGGGATCGGCCGGCAGGACCCCGCCCTCGCCCTGGATCGACTCGACCAGCACCGCCGCGGTCTTGGAACCGATGGCATCCGCCACGGACTGCAGGTCGTTGAAGTTGGCGTAGACGAATCCTTCGGGCAGCGGGCCGAAACCCTTCTGCACCTTTTCCTGCCCGGTCGCCGTCAGCGTGGCCAGCGTCCGTCCATGGAACGACTGCCGCATCGTGACGACTTCGTAGCGGCCCTTGTCGCTGCCCCACAACCGGGCCAGCTTAATCAGCCCTTCGTTGGCTTCGGCCCCGGAATTGCAGAAAAAGCATTTGGCGTTCGGCAAGCCGGACCGCTCCGACAAGGCCTTGGCGAGCAACGGCTGCTTTTCGTTGTAGAAGAGGTTCGAGACATGCACCAGCGTCTCGACCTGGTCCTGCACGGCGCGCACCATCCGCGGATGGCAATGGCCAATGTTCGTGACCGCGATGCCCGAGATGAAATCGAGGTATTCGTTCCCTTCGGCATCCCAAACGGACGTCCCCGCACCTTCCACCAAGGCCACGCCCGGCGCATAGGTCGACATGAGGTATTTTTTTTGCAGTTCGGCTATTTCGTTTGTGTTCATAAAATTCACACAGTTTTAAGTGACAAAGATTAAAGTTATTAAGTTATGAGTTATTAAGTTTTAAGTGCTAGGTTTGGGGTTCAAGTTTTGGACAGGAGGAGGTTTGGGCTCAAGCGACCGCGCCAAACCAAACAACATCTTCGATATTTCAATGAGCTCGAGAACCAGTTCATCCGTTGTTACCTTCGGCAACAGTCCAACTTTAAAAGCAATGTAGACTTGGGTTCTCAGTTCTGCGGCGGATCCTCGCGCAATATATAGAAACCTCGCAAACTCCTTTGATGAATTTCGCTCTGCGCCTTCGGCTACATTGCTGGCAATGGAAACCGCTGCACGCGTCATCTGGTTCTTCAGTCCATGATCAAATCCGTCCCTTGTCAGTTCATAAATGCGGACTGCGATCCGTGAACTGCGCTGCCAAACCTCCAACTCTTCGAACGAACGATACATGGCCTCACCACTTAAAACTTAACCACTTAAATCTTAATCACTTAAAACTTAACACTATTCCGTAATTTCGGTTCCCACGCCCTCGGACGTGAAAAGTTCCAGCAGCAGCGAATGCGGCATGGATGAATCGATGATGTGGGCCTTCTTGATGCCGGCCTTCACCGCGCCGGCCATGCCCCTGACCTTGGGCAGCATGCCGCCGCTGATGATGCCGCGCGCGATCAGCTCGTCCACCTCCGCCAGACTAAGCGACGAGATGCGCGAACTCCGGTCCGCCGGATCGCGCAAAACCCCGGGCACATCCGTCAGGAAGACAATCTTGCGGGCGTTGAGCGCACAGGCGACCGCAGTGGCGGCGTCGTCGGCGTTGATGTTGTAGAGCTTTCCATCCGAACCTTTGCCCAAGGGGGTGATGACCGGGACGATGTCCGAGCGCAGGTAGGCCTGGATCGGTTCCAGATCGACCTTGCATACCTTCCCGACGTAGCCCCAGTCGATGGGCTCGTTGGTCTGCGGATCGACGCCGGTCATCTTTTCAACCTTGAGGATGTCCTCGCCGTGGATGCCGCGCGCCTTGCCGTGGCACCGCTGGATGATGTCAACCAGATGGGGATTGACCTCGTGGTTGAGCACCTGCTCGACCACCCGGATGGTGGCGGCGTCGGTCACTCGCAACCCGTGGACGAAGTTGGGCGCGATGTCGGATTCCTTCATCGCCCGGGAGATAGCCTTGCCGCCGCCATGCACCACCACCGGCCGCAAGCCGACGCACTCCATGAAGGCGATGTCGTGGAGGATCCGGCTCACGCCCGCTTCGTTGTCCATGATACTTCCGCCAAACTTGACCACCACGGTCTCGCCACGGAACTGCTGGATGAACGGCAACGCCTCGATCAGCGTCGCGGCCTTTTCGATATATTTGTCCATCAAACGATTCTCCCCCATTCCCGCCCTTGGGCGGGCCTCCGGTTAATAGTTGATCCGCACGTATTCCTCGGTGCAGTTGCAGGTGTAGACCGTCGCCTTGCCCTCCCCAAGGTGGAGGTGGATGTTGATCGAAAAATCGGTCTGGGAAACCACCCGTACCAATTCATCCTGGGGCACGGCCGTTCGGACGCCCTTTTCCGCCGTATGGACGTCGTCATAGAAGATCGAAACCTTTTCCTCAGCCACCTTCGCCCGCGAGTAGCCGATGGCATCCATGATCCGGCCCCAGTCGGGATAGGTTCCCGCCCAGGCCGTCTTGTTGAGCATCGAGTTGGCCACCGCCCGCGCCGCTAGGTCCGCCTCCGCATCCGACACGGCCCCCGCAACATTGACCGTCACGAACTTATCGGCCCCTTCGCCGTCGTGGACAATCATCATGGCCAGCTCGAAGCAGACCTTATCCAGCGCCGCCGCAAAGACGGGCCAATCCGCCGAGGCTTCGGTCAGCGGCGCATTCCCGGCGGCTCCGTTGGCCAGTGCCAGCACCGTGTCGTTCGTGCTCTGGTCGCCATCGACCGAAATCCGGTTGAAGCTGGCATCGACCGCCTTTTTCAGGGCCGACTGCAACGACTTCCGCTCCACCGCAGCGTCGGTCGCGATGTACGAGAGCATGGTGGCCATGTTGGGTTCGATCATGCCCGCCCCTTTGGCGAAGCCCACGATTTTTGCGGATTTCCCGCCCACATGGAATTCCGCAACCGAAACCTTGGGCCGCGTATCGGTGGTCATCATCGCTTCGGCGGTTTGTTGCACGTTTTCCGCCGCCGTGGCACCCACCAGGATGCCGATGCCGCGCACGATCTTTTCAATCGGTAGTTGTGGCCCGATCTTGCCCGTCGAGCAGACAAATACCTCCTGGGGCGCGCACCCGAGCCGCTTGGCTACCTCGGCGGCCATCTCCTTCGCCGCCACGATGCCGGCGGATCCGGTGCAGGCGTTGGCAATGCCACTGTTCATGACGATGGCCCGCGCAAGGCCGTGTTCCAGGTGCGCCCGGCAGACCTTGACCGGGGCCGCGACCACCTGGTTGGTGGTGAACACGCCGGCCGGAACCGCCGGGACGTCCGACAGGATCATGGCCATGTCCTTGGTTCCATTCGCCTTGATGCCGGCGGAGATGCCGGCGCACTGGAAGCCTTTCGGCATAACGATAGTAGAGTACATGTCTGAAACCTTTGCTGAAAAATGAGTCCGGAGTCTAATCGATGCGGCGGGGATTGGAAGGATGGATGATTGGATTGTTGGCCGCCAACGCGATCCAGATGCAAAAAAAGCCCCCCGGTACCGGGAGGCTTTGCCACAGCATGTCCAACGATTAACGCTTGGAGAACTGGAAGCGCTTGCGGGCACCCGGCTGGCCAGGTTTTTTACGTTCCTTCATGCGCGAGTCGCGGCTGAGGAAGCCCGCCTTTTTGAGCACGGCCTTGAGTTCTTCGTCGGAAGAGGCCAGCGCACGGGACGCCGCGTGGATCACCGCGCCGCATTGGCCGGACTTGCCGCCGCCACTGACGGTTGCCGCGACGTCGTACTTGCCGACAATGCCCGCCGTCTGGAACGGCTTTTGCAGCAGTTCCTGCTGGAGGTTGGTGCTGAAATAGTCGTTTGCCGCCAAGCCATTGACGGTGATCGTTCCGGAACCTTCGGTCACGCAGACGCGTGCCACGGAGGTTTTACGCCGGCCGGTTGCTGAAAATGCCACTTTGTCTTTTGCCATGATGATGTTTCCTGCTTAGATTTTAAAAGCCATCGCCTGAACCTGCTGCGCGACATGCGGGTGGTTCGGGCCGGTATACACCTTCAGGCGCTTGATGGTCTGGCGCGTCTGGCGGTTGGTCGGCAGCATGCCCTTCACAGCCTGGGTGATGATACGACCCGGATCCTTCTCGCGGATTTCCTTGGCGGTCGCTTCCTTCAAGCCGCTGGAGAACCCGGAATAATCCTGGTAGATCTTTTTCTCTTCCTTGTTGCCGGTCAGCTTGATCTTCTCGGCATTGACCACGACGACAAACGCGCCGGTATCGACATGGGGGGTGTAGGTCGGCTTGTCGCGTCCACGCAGAACATCCGCAATGGCTACGGCCAAACGGCCCGCCGGCACTCCGTCGGCATCGACCACGTACCACTCACGTTTGATATCGGCCTCTTTAGGCATAAAAGTTTTCATGTAAAACGTCCTCTAGCTCGTATTGGTATAAACACAAGGTCGGGGAAGTTATAGTAGAGCCCCTACCCTGTCAACACCCGGACGCAATAAGTTTATGGTTTTTCATCCGCCGGTTGCCGTGGTAAGAAGACGACCATGAATTTCAATCTAACCAATGTCAAACCCCGCCGCAGGCCCACGGCCTTCGGCTGGCTGGTGGCAGCGGGGGCCGCCGGCCTGCTCATGGCCGGGGCCGTCACGTCGGCCTACCCCTTCCTGGCCCCGCAGAAACCGCCGCATCACGGGATTATGGTCGTGGAGGGATGGATCCACGACTTCGCCCTCGACGAGGCGGTCTCCATGTACCGGTCGGGTTCGTATTCCAAAATCGTCTGCGCGGGCGTGCCCATCGAAACCGGCAGCTACATCCAAGCGTTCAAATCCTACCCGGAAATGACCGCCGCCCGGCTGCGGAAACTCGGCATCGCGCCGGAAGAAATCATCGTGGCCATCGGCGATGAAACCAAGAAAGACCGGACCTACGTCGCCGCCGTTGCGCTGCGCGAGAGCATCATGGCCTACAACATCGGGGAGACGAACATCCACCTCGTCACCACCGGCCCGCACGGACGGCGCAGCCGGCTGCTGTTCCGGCAAGCCCTGGGCAAGGGCTATAAGGTCGGCGTCACCAGCCTCGAAGACTCCGCCTACGACCCCGAACACTGGTATGCCTACAGCCAAGGCGTCCGCGCCGTGATCGGCGAATTCATCGCCTACTGCTACGCCAAACTGCTCTTCCACCCCTGATGAGCACCCCCGACCCCAACCTCCCGCTGTGGCTGGCCTTCCTGGCGCTCGGCCAGCAAGCCACGCGCGATGGACTGACCCAGCTCCACAACCGCCGCTACTTTGATGAAACCCTGGCCGACCACGTCGCCGCCGCCCGCCGCTATGGCCGCGAACTCAGCCTCGTCCTATTCGACCTCGACCGGTTCAAGCAACTCAACGACACCCTCGGGCACGACGCCGGCGACACCGCCTTGAAAAGCTTTGCGGCGCTGCTCAAAAACACCGCCCGCCAGGCCGACATCGCCTGCCGGATCGGCGGCGACGAA
>JBGSLE010000524.1:0-5727 GCA_041740875.1 Pontiella sp.
GGGCCTTGTACGGGGAAGAGAACTTGCCCCGGGCAATCTCGTCCACCACCTGTCTCTTGAATGCCTCACTGTAGCGTATTACCGTCTTCACCTTGGACCTTTTCCTTTCCAAAGTGACAACCTATATCCGGACAAGACAAAGAGCCGCATGTTTCACCATCATTTTCCTATTCCCCCTTCCCGTCGAAGACTGAGAGATTCCACTCCGCTTTCCAAGGAATGGAAAACCCGCCGTCGGTAAACTCTATGGGAAGCCAGGCGTGGCGTCCGTCGATCGCGTTTTCCGGCCGCCAAATGTCGAACAGGGCGATGAACGCTCCCGGCTTGCCGCGCACCGGCAGGATGAAGGTGCTCTGGCCGCCGAAGGTTTTTTCGGGACCCAAGCCGTTCTGCGGGTTGACGCCCACGCAGGGGTTGCCCAGCTCCGTCCAGGGTCCGAACATCGAATCGGCCACGGCGGAACGCGCGGCGTTGGGCGCCCAGCCCGAGCAGCCCGAGGCGATGAACCAGTATTTCCCGTTGTGCTTGCAGACGGCAGGGGCTTCCATGTAGCGGCCTTCGAACACGCGCACATGTTTGCCGCTCGGCCTGCGGTAGTCGTCGGACAACAATCCAATGTGGAGGGTCTGGTTATCCTCCGATGCGTACAGGTGGTAGGCCTGGCCGTCGTCATCGACGAAGACCGTCTGGTCCCGCGCCATGCTTCCGTCCGGACGGAAGCTTTCAATGAAGGTGTACGGGCCGGTCACGCGGTCGGCCACCGCCACGCCGCTCCGCGCCGCCTTGTATCCCTGCCCGATCAACTCTAAATGGAACCACATCACGAATTTCCCGGTCCGCGCGTTGAAGACGACCTTCGGCCGCTCCAGGATGCATCCCCGCGCAATGTCAGATGCCGGATCGTCCGATACCGGCAGGGCGATGCCTTCATCCGTCCAGTTGTAGAGGTCGGTGGACGAATAGACGGCGACGCCCACCTGCGCCGTGTTGCCGGCCTCCCCCGCGACCTTGTGCTCGCCGAACCAATAGTAGGTTCCCCCATGGAACAAGATGCCGCCGCCGTGGGAGTTGATGTGCGTTCCGTTGTTGTCGGGCCACAGCTCGCCGGGCACGAACGACGTGCGGGGTGCGGCATGCGCCGACCCCACGGCCATCGCCGCCGTCAAGGCTATCATTCCTTTGATCATTTTATACTTCCTGATTTTTTCTTCGCCTTTTTTTCCAGCGGGTTGTCGGCGCTCACCGGAACGCTCCACTCCTCCAGCCCTTCCGTCACGAGCGGCACCTCTATCGTAGGTATTGTGGCGGCGAGGCGTTTCTTGACTTCCATGAATTCGGGATTGCCCGCCAGGTTGGTCCATTCGTCGGGATCCTTCGCGTGGGAATAGAGTTCTTCGCCGCCGTCGTAGTAGCGGATGTAGCGCCAATCCCGGTCGCGCACGGTATAGTTGCCCCGGCCCCAGTTGCATAGGGCCGGCCGGGGAAACGGCAACGACGGATCCTTCAGCTGCGGCACCAGGCTGAAGCCATCGACGTAGGCCGGCGCCTCCAGGCCCGACAGCTCGGCGAGCGTGCGGTAGATGTTGATGAGCGAAACGGCATCGCCGACCGTCCGCCCGGCAACGGCGGCCTTTTCCCGCGCATCCCAGATGATGAACGGCACACGGGTCGTCTCCTCCCACAGCGCGAACTTGGTGAAATGTTTCTTTTCGCCCAAGGCAAAGCCGTGGTCGGACCAGAGCACGACGACCGTGTTGCCGGCATAGGGGCTGGCCTCCAGCGCGTCGAGCACGCGGCCAATGTTGAAGTCCGCCCACGAGATGCAGGCCAGATAGGCGCGCCGCACCTTGCTCCAGGCCTGGTCCTTTGCGAAGCGGTTGCCGTCGCCGGTCTTTGCCATGGCGCGCCCCACGGCGGGAAGGTCGGCATGGTCCTCGGGATTGATGCGCGGCGGCAAGACCTCCTCCGGATAGAGGTCGAAGAACCGCTTCGGGCAGGTGAACGGCAGGTGCGGCTTGATGATGCCGACCGCCAGGAAGAAGGGCTTGTCGTGCTTGCGGGAGAGCACCTCGACGCCGAACGAGGCGTTCTGGTAGTCCACCTGCTCCTCCAGCGGATTCAGGGTGGGCGAAAAATGCATCTTGCCGGAGAGCCGGTATCCGGCGTTGTCGTCGTAGATGGTTTTTGCAAAGGGCTCCTTGTCGTAGAACTCGGTCCATTCCGCAGGGGTTGCCTCGCGCCGGTGGTGGATCTTGCCGGAGCCGTAGGTTCCGTAGCCGTGCTCCTTGAAGAACTGCGCGAGCGGCACATAGGGCTTGAGCAGGTTTTCCGAAAAACCCGCGTGGTCGTAGAACGCATACAGCCCGGACTTGTAGGGCTCCACGCCCAGGAGCAGCGCGTTACGGCTTGGCGAACAACCGGGAGCCGGACAATGCGCGTTGGTGAAATTGACCCCCTTCTTCGCCAGCTTGTCCATGTTCGGCGTCACCGCCTGCGGATGGCCGCCAAGAAAACCCGTCCAGTCGTTCATGTCGTCGATCGCGATAAAGAGGATGTTCGGCTTCGGTCCGGCCTGCACTTGCAGCACCGCCGCAACCGAAATTATCCCCGCCGCCAGCAACCTAGGAAAATTTCTCATTGTGCGTTCCTTGATCAATACTCCATCCCCAGGCCCCACTCCCGGTTCAGGAAGTCGATGAGCCGCCGGTTGATCGGATCGGCGGGACCGACTTCATGGCCACAGCCGGGATTGATCATGGTTTCAGCCCGCCCGCCCTTTGCTCTGAGCGCATCGGCAAAGCGGAGCGCCCCGATATAGTCCACCGTGGGATCGGCCTCGCCATGGAAAAGGATGGTGGCCGGCGGCGGGGTCTTGATCTGGTAGATCGCGGAGGCCTTCTTTTTGGATTCAATGTCCGTTCCAATAAAGTTTGCGCCGTCGCCGAAGCGACCCAATCCCCGGTCCACGGCATCGTAGAGCCCGCAGAAGCCGGCATACACGTTGCACTCCGGCGTGCGCTGGGCGGCGATGGAGGAAAGATGGCCCCCGGCCGATCCGCCCGAAAAACCGAAGCGCGCAAGGTCGAACCGGTACGTCCCGGCGTTTTGACGGACCCATTCGACCGCATCCATGATGTCGCCGATCGATTTTTCAAACGTGCCGCCATCCTTGACCAGGCGGTACTGGACGCGCACGCAGGCCACGCCCCGTTCCGCCAGCAGCTTGGCCCGCCAGAGCATATCCTGCGGGCTTCCGGTCACCCAGCCGCCGCCATGAACCAGCACCATCACGGGAAACGGCCCATCGATCCCCTGGGGCATGTCCACCATCAGGACAAGTTCGACGGTATCCGTTTTCTTGTAGGTGATGGTTTCCGTCTTGAAGGCGTAGGGGCCGTCCGGCATCGGCGTATCCACCCGACCGGTCTTCTCCAGCGCGAACCCGGTAAAACACACCGTGCCGTCGCCGGTGTCCGCCGCCTCCGCCGTATTTTGGGCAGGCCCCTTCACGCCCTTGCGGAAGGGAAACCCGGCGGGGAAAAAATGCAACCGGTAGGGGCCGCCCTTGTTTCCCATGGTGAATTCGAGGTCGAAATCCTCCCACTGGCCGGACGGCTTCAGCCGCACCAGCCGGCGGCAGGCTCCTTCCCCGAAATGCTCCTCGACCAGCAGGACGGGTTGGCGCACGCCGTCGCCCTTGTAGGAAAACCGGAGCCGGTAATACGCGTCGTCCGCAAAATCGACCACCTGGGAGAACCCGCCGATCCGGCCCTTCTCCCCGTCCGACTTCCGATAGCGGAGGCTTTTGCCCGCCCTCCCGGCCGGCATATCATCCGAAATGGAAAAAAGGCCCGCCTCTTCCACCGTCCACTCCTCCAAGCCCTTTTCAAAGCTTCCGTTGCGGATGGACTCGAAAACCGGTCCTTCGAACCGTTTGGCATTCTTCTTGGCCTGGGGAAAGGCGTTCTGACATCCGACGGCCACCGTGGCGGCCACCAAAAACCAGCGTCTGCACATCGCGTTGTTCTTCATCCAACCATCCTTCCGATCCGTGTTGAAGAGGGTCATTTTTCCTTGGTCAGCAGTCCTTCGAAAACCGGCTCGACCAGTTGCGCATTCCACTTTTTCCGCAACGCATCGATCTGCTGCACGTGCTCCGGGTTTTTCCCGGCCAGGTTGTTCTTTTCCCCGAGATCCTTGCCGAGGTCGTACAGCTGCGGATCCTGTCCGTCGCCGGGGATCACCAGTTTCCAATCGCCTTGGCGGACGGCAAACCGGCCCTGGTCGAATTTGCGCAGGTAGAGGACGTCGTGCGGGACTCCCTCTTTTTGCCCGGTCAGGTAGGGAAGCAGATTGACTCCGTCCAAGGGGCGCTTGGGATCGGTCGGGGCATTGGCCAGCGCCGCGATGGTCGCGAAGATATCCAGCGAGCTCACCGGCTGGCCATACGTGGCGCCCGCCGGGAAACGGCCGGGCCACTGCGCCGCGAACGGCACGCGGAACCCGCCCTCCCAGACCTCGCTCTTGCCGCCGCGCAACGGACGGTTGTCCGATGCGTTTGCGGAGGTCGGCCCGCCGTTGTCGGAGAGGAAGAAGACCAGCGTGTTTTCTTCCAGCTTCAATTCCTCCAGCTTGTCGAGCATGCGGCCGACCCCGTCGTCCACCGCGCTGACCATGGCGGCGTAGGTCTGGCGTTTCTTGTCGGCAATATGCTTGAAGCGGGCCAGGTATTCCTCGGTCGCCTGCAGCGGCGCATGCGGGGCGTTGTAGGCGAGGAAGAGGAAAAAGGGCTTCGCCTTGTTCCGTTCGACGAAACGGACGGCCTCGTCGGAAAACTCGTCGGTCAAATAGTTCGCGGGCTTGACCGGCTCGCGGTTGCGGACAATCCAGGTGCGGTAGCTCCCCTCCTCGCTATCGACCGTCGTTCCATCCTGGATGGTCAACTCTTCGGGGAAGTAGCGGTGGCCGCCGCCGAGGTGCCCGAAGAATTCGTGGAACCCGCGGTTCAGCGGATGCAGGCTCTCATGCGCGCCGAGATGCCACTTGCCGATAATCCCGCAGCGGTAGCCGACCTTGCCCAGCGCATCGGCGATGGTGGTTTCGCTCAACGGCAACCCCATGTCCGGGTTGTTCGGCTTGTAGCGCGGATTGCGTTCGTGGCCGAAGCGCTGCTGGTAGCGACCGGTCATGAAACCCGCCCGGCTGGGCGAGCACACCGAATAGGTGACGTAGCCGCTGGTAAACCGCACGCCGTTTTTGGCGATGCGGTCGATGTTCGGCGTCGGGATATCCTTGCAGCCATTGAAGCCCACGTCGGCATAGCCCATGTCGTCGGTCATGACCACGATCAGGTTGGGCGTTTGCCCGGCTTGCGCGCACGCCAACCCCGCTAGGATCAACGCGGCCAATCCCATCTGTTTTTTCATCGTGTTTTCCCCGTATTGCTTTCCATTCAAATCCGCCTGCTCAGTATTTTCCAAAGAGGTAGTCCATCAACTGCGACGATCCGTCCTCCCGCTCGCCCTTTGCGGAAGGCAGCGTCTGCATGAAGGCGATGAGCGGTTTGCCGTCGGCCTCCATCCAGTCGATGACATTGTGGATCTTCAGCGTGGCGTAGGAATCCTCCGCGAGCATGGCTTCGATGCAGGCGTAGCCGGGCTGCTTTTCGCCCAGCTTGATGAGCGCCCACGCGGCCATGGTGCGGACCTCGTGGCTGTCGTCCTCCAA
>JBGSLE010000525.1:0-2800 GCA_041740875.1 Pontiella sp.
GGGCCTTGTACGGGGAAGAGAACTTGCCCCGGGCAATCTCGTCCACCACCTGTCTCTTGAATGCCTCACTGTAGCGTATTACCGTCTTCACCTTGGACCTTTTCCTTTCCAAAGTGACAACCTATATCCGGACAAGACAAACGTTTTCTGCGTTACCTTGCCGACACCCCACATGCGTCCGATGGGTAGCGGGGCAAGGAATTTTTCAATGGATTCCTGCCCGGACGGGACGACGGTGATTCCATTGGGTTTGTTCATGTCGGAAGCGATTTTTGCCAGAAAAAGGTTGGGGGCCACCCCGACGGAAGCGGTGAGTCCGGTCTGTTCGCGGATGTCGCGCCGGATCTTTTCGGCTATGGTTTTTCCGTCGCCGAACAAGCGTTGAGCACCGGTGACATCGAGAAACGCCTCGTCGATGGATAGGGGTTGGACGAGCGGGGTGTAGGCACCGAAGATCCGCATGACCTGGCGCGAGACCTCCTTGTAGCGCGCCATATTGCCGGGTACGAAGATGGCATCCGGGCATTTTTGGTAGGCGAGGCGGGAGGGCATGGCGGAGTGGATGCCGAACTTCCGGGCCTCGTAGGAGGCGGCGGCCACGACGCCACGCCGATCGGGCGGAGAGCCGACAACGACCGGCTTTCCGCGCAGTTCCGGATGGTCGAGTTGTTCGACGGATGCAAAGAAGGCATCCATGTCGACATGCAGGAAAACGGCAGGCGCCGTAATCGGTTCGTTGGAATCTCCGCGTGGGATAAGGCTTTTCATCAAGCAATATTCGTCTAAGCTATTTCACCAACAACATACTAAACCTACGGTTGCAGCCATGGAAGAGAAAATACATGCACGGGAAGACCGTGTGGATCCTAACGATGTGATCCTGGAACTCAACTTTGTGCCCCAATGGGCCCGGAAAGCCCCGGGTGAAAACCATTACGGACGCATGGAGGACACCGAGCGGGAGCGTCCCCCCCGGCGTGACGACCGGCTATCTCCGCGGCGCGACGACCGGCCGCGCAGGCCCCGTCCCGACCGGCCGGAACGCGGAGATCGCCCTGAGCGTCCGGAGCGAGGCGAGCGTCTTGGGCGTATCGAGCGTCCGGAGCGGCTGGATGAACGTACACGCCCTCCGCGCGAGGAGTTCAAGGAGCTTCCTTTGTCGGTATCCTTTCTGCCGGAACAAAATAGGCTCGCCTCGTTGGTGCGGCAAATCCACCATTCGCGTCGCGCCTATCCGCTGATGGACCTGGCCAATCTGCTGGTGCAGGATACCGAAGGCCATCTGGTGAAGATCGAGGTTGCGAAGAATGCGCCAGCCGGTTTTGCCCTTTTTCAGTGCAAATGCTGCAAGGCGGTGGCGGCATCGGAAGAGACGATGGCGCAGCACTTGATGGCGAAGCATCTTTCCGGCTTCTACGAAAAGGAGGAGATCGAAACCGATCCTCCTACCGGGAGTTTTCCGGGCGTGGCCCGTTGCACCAAATCGGGCATCCTGCTCGGCCCGCCCAACCACCATAGCTATGCCGAAAAGCTGTCCGAACTCCACCAAAGCCGCTTTGCGCACCTTTCGCTCGAGGAATACAAGCGCGGCATCGAGATCGTGCGCGACGAGGCGTTGATCGCGCAATGGAAGGACGAGAGCCGTAAGCGAACCGTGTATCGGCGCAAGTCCGATCCCACGGCGGAGCCGGTCGACCTGCGCAAGGCGGAGCTAGATTTTGCCAAGGAGATTCCCGGTCTCTACGAACCCGTCCACCGGGCGGTCGTTGCGGCCAGCGTGGCGCGAACACTGGAAGACCGGGACATTATCCATGCGATCCGCCAGGTTTGGCAAAAGGAGAGCCGGTTCCCGCTTTCGATGTCCTACTCCATGCGCGCCGCTTTCCGGCACATGCACTTGCACGTGTTCAAGGCGGGCAAGATCAATTTCGTCACCCACATCAAACCCAATCCGGTCAAGCCGGAGCAGACGGTGGAAAACATCGCCGAAGTGCTGGTGTTCCTGCGGGAGCATCCGGGATCTTCCCGCCAGCACTTGCTGGAGGTGTTGCATCCCTCGATCGACCCTAATACGCAGGCGGCAAGGGATGCGCTCCAGCCGCTGAGCTGGCTGATCGAGCGCGGGCACATCATCGAATTCTTCAACGGCACCCTGGCGGTTCCGCTTGGACGGCGGCAACGGTGAATGGGAGCAGCGCGGCCCGTAGGCAATAATCGCGCCGATGGATCGTTTTTGGGAATCCCGTCGGGCAACGGTTGCGCTTGACGGCCCTGTGGCAAGCCAGCCAAATTGCCATTCGCGTTTGGGAGGGAAAAGCTTCACATGGTAGCACGAGGATTCATTCGAGTTGCGGCGTCGCTGCTGGCGGGAACCCTGGGAATGTGCCTGGCGGATTCCGACTATGCCCGCGAGCGCTATGACCTTATTGTCGACCGGGCTCCGTTCGGTGCCGATCCGTTGGCCGGTGCGGATTCGGATGCGTCCGCGAAGGAGGCGGCCTTGACGGCTGCCGCAGCCAAGGCGATGGAGAAAGAGTTGCGGCTCTGTTTTCTTCTGGAGACCGAAAGCGGCGAGATCCGCGCGGGTTTCCAGAATCTGAAGGCGCAGGAGGGCGATCCGCCCAGCGTCATGTTGATGGTGGGCGAAAATTTCCGCGGCATGAAATTGCTCAGCATCGATCTGGCGAATTCCTCCGCAACCATGCAGTACCAAGGGAAGCCTGTTGTTTTCGAATTGTCCAAGCCTGTGGCTGCGCCGGCAGCACCGGCCAAGGCTCCGGCGGTCGCTCAGCAGGTTCCC
>JBGSLE010000526.1:0-6205 GCA_041740875.1 Pontiella sp.
CGACGATGCCTGCGAGCGTCAGCGCGATCGTCACCGCGATCGCGGTGGTTGCCAGGTACAGCCCCAATGCCTTGGCGCCGATGCGTCCCAGCGCCTTCAGGTCGGACAGCGCGGTGACGCCCACCACCAGCGAAACGAACACCAGCGGCACCACCATCATCTTCAGCGCGGACACGAACACCGAGCCGACCACGTGCAGCAGCCCATCCACCAAAAACGTCTGCAGCCAGGGCCCCGCGCCGAACTGGTTCAGCGCAACGCCCAGCACGATCCCCGTCAGCATCGCGATCACGATCTGGCGAGTGAGGCGGTGGGTTTCAGGCGCGGCCATGCGGGTGCGGTGCGGTCGTCAACATGGCGCGAGTTTAACAGGGCAAGGTCCCAGGCTGCCGCTGGGCCGCGTGCGATGTTATCCTGGGCCTATGCGTGTTCACGCGCGTCTGCCTGTTCAACGCCCATCCTGTTTCCACTCATCGATAAGCCCATGACTACCCCGTATTTCCTGCAACGATTCGTATTGCTTTTCAGTCTCCTGATCGCGCCGGCCGCGTGGAGCGCCGCCAACGTTCCCCCGCCCCCACCGCTGGCCGCCAAATCATGGGTGCTGATGGATGCCGCCAGCGGCAGCGTGCTGGTTAACCACCAGGGCAACACACGTCTGCCGCCCGCCAGCCTCACCAAGCTGATGACCTCGCATGTCGCCGCGCTGGAACTCCAGCGCGGTAAAGTCAAGGAAAGCGATCTCGTCATCATCAGCGAAAAAGCCTGGCGCATGGGCGGCTCCAAGATGTTCGTTCACGTGGGCGACCAGGTCGCGGTGAAAGACCTGCTGCGCGGCATCATCGTGCAGTCGGGCAACGACGCCAGCATCGCGCTGGCCGAGCATCTGGCGGGCGGCGAGGACACCTTCGCCACGATGATGAACCAGGAAGCGAAACGGCTGGGGCTTGCCGACAGCCATTTCGTCAATGCCACCGGCTGGCCGGCCGAAGGCCATTATTCGAGCGCACTCGACATGGCCAAGCTCGCGCGGGCCATCATCCTCGAGGACCCCGAGCACTACGCGATGTATGCCGAGAAGGAATTCGTCTGGAGCGGCATCAAGCAGCCCAACAGGAATCTGCTGCTGTGGCGCGACCCGACCGTCGACGGCCTGAAAACCGGCCACACCGAAGAAGCCGGCTACTGCCTGGTGGCCTCGGCCAAGCGCGACGGCATGCGCCTGATCGCCGCCGTCTTCGGCACCGACAGCGAAGCCGCGCGCGCAGCCGAAACCGGGAAGCTGCTGGGCTACGGATTCCTTTTCTTCGAGAACAAAATCTTCCACAAGCGGGGTGAGGTGGTGACCGAAGTGCCGCTATGGAAAGGCGCTGCGCGCACGGTCAAGGCAGGCGTCAGCGCGGACCTGGCCGTCAGCGTGGCCCGGGGCACCGTCGACACCCTGAAGACGCGGCTCGTACTCGAACCGACGCTGATTGCGCCAGTGAAGCAGAGCCAGGTCATCGGCAAGATCGAGGTTCTCCAGGGCGACAAGGTGCTGAGCCAGGCCGACGTGGTCGCGCTGGAAACCGTCGAGGAAGGCGGATTCTTCCGCCGCATGTGGGACAGCATCCGCCTGTTCTTCAAAGGGCTGTTCGGCTGACGCCAGCCGGCGCCCTGCAGTTGAATGCGGCCCCGGAAGTGGGCCGCTTTTTTTCGGCCGGTTGCTCACAGTCGCCCGCGCCGTTCAAAACCCACCGTGCAGCAACACTTTGGATTAAATTGTCATAAACCCGTGAAGGATTCCGGTAGACCTTGCAGTCGCTTGGATCAGGCCCATGTCAAAAACACTCAAAGCCATTGCCTATGCCATCGGCGCGCTCATCGGACTGCTTGTCCTTGCTGCGATCGCCCTGTCTCTTTTCCTGGATATCAACGCCTACAAGCCCCGGCTTGAAGCGGCTGCCTCGGATATCACAGGGATGGAAGTCAGCGTCAAGGGGCGTTTGGGAATCGGCTTCTTCCCCGGCTTGCGGGTCACGCTCGAGGACGTGCATATCCGCAACCGGGGGACGGAGCTCGTCACCGCAAGAAAGGCCCGGATCGGAGTCGATTTCCTCGCCCTGCTCGACAAGGACGTCCGGATCAAGACGATCGTGCTTGAACAGCCGAACCTGTCCATCGAGCGGGATCGCGATGGCAGGTTCAACTTCCAGAAATCGGAAGAGCCCCGTGGACCCTTGCCCGACCTGAACCTGGCAAAAATGACTGTTTCAGACGGGACGCTCCGCTACCGGGACAGGCAATCCGGAAAAGGCTTCGAGGCCGCCGAATGCAGCCTGGACGTCAGCCGCCTGCAGCTTTCGAACCGGGATCGCCCGGGCATCATGAAGAACCTTTCCCTCGCGGCGGAAGTCGTCTGCGGGGCGGTGCGGACCAAGGAATATGCCGCATCCGACCTGAAATTCACGCTTGCCGGGCAGCGCGGGATCTTCGATGTCAAACCGCTCACGATGCGGGCCTACTCCGGACAGGGGGCCGGGAACATACGGGGAGACTATACCGGCGCGGTTCCCCGCTACCAGGTCAGCTATACCCTTTCGCAGTTCCACCTCGATGCCTTCCTCAAGCCCATGTCGCGGAAACAGGTCCCGGAAGGCTCGGTGGACCTCAGCGCAAACCTGTCGATGCAGGGCAAGACCATAAAAAAAATGAAGCAGACCATGCAAGGCCAGGTCTCGCTGCGCGGCAAGGATCTCATCCTCAAGGGCCGCGACCTCGATGAGGAGTTCGCCCGCTTCGAGTCCAGCCAGACCTTCAACCTCATCGACATGGGCGCCTTCTTCTTTGCCGGGCCTGTCGGCCTGGCGGTCACCAAGGGCTACGACTTTGCGAGCGTCCTGCAAGGATCGGAGGGCCGCAGCGTGATCCGGACGCTGGTCTCGGACTGGAAAGTCGAGCGCGGCGTTGCGCGGTCGCAGGACGTGGCCATGGCGACGAACAAGAACCGGGTCGCCCTCCAGGGCGGACTCGATTTCGTCAACGAGCGGTTCGATGACGTGACCGTGGCCTTGATCGACGACAAGGGCTGCATCCGGGCGCAGCAAACCATCCGTGGCGCCTTCAAGAAACCGGTGGTTGAAAACCCGAGCACCCTCAAGGCGCTCAGCGGGCCGGTGGTCAAGCTGCTCAAGCAGGTGGGAAGGCTTTTCCCGGGTGGAGAGTGCGAGGTGTTCTACGCGGGTTCGGTCGCGCCGCCGAAATAGACGGGGGGCAATGTCTGAGTAGTGTGCAGGAGAATAATGCGAGCCAGGCCTCCCGTAGTCTTTTCTGTGTCCCATGGCTGATGAATGCGGAGACCGAATGTGGGACAGCAGGTCGGCCAAAGCTGTGACCAGTTCACCCGTCCCGTGGGTGTCGCATTTCTGAAATCAGGTGTCGGGATTTTTTACAGTTGCATTATCTGGCTTTCTGATCAGCACTTCTAAATACGCTTATCCAACTGTTATTAAAAAGGATTCTTGGCCAACCTCTAGTTTTGGCATGTTTGTTGCGTTTTCTCACGAGGCAAGATTCGCAATAACCGATTGCTTCAGGGGGGACCATGAAGAATCCATGCCAGTCTCGGCCGCGCGTTCTTCCGCTTTGTATCGCGCTTGCCTTGCTTGAAATCTCCCCTGCCCTAGCAGCGTGCAATCCTTCCGGCACGCCGCAAAACGACGCGATCGTCTGCACGGGAGCGCACACGGATGGCGTGGCCGCAGACGCCGGTAACGATTCCGTCACCGTCACATCCGGCGCGCTTATCATGCTCGATTTTTTCGGGATCCGTGATCCGAAGGCCTTTGCTGTCGATGCCGGCGATGACGATGACACGGTGTTCAGTCTCGGGATCATTTCCGCCGACGCCACGGCCGTGCTTTCACCGATACTCACGCCGCCGGCGTTTCCCGGCTTGAATATAGTTTTTAACGCCCTCATCAAGGTCGGGCCCGAGGCCAAGGGAATCGATGGCGGCGCTGGGAATGACACCATCACCCATACCGGGTCCGTGTCGTCGACTTCGTCGGCAACAACCTTGCCGGGTCTGCCCGCGGTACTCGAAGGCATAGCCAAAGCTGACATTTCCTCCACGGCCAAGGCCGAGTCAACGGCCATCGACGGTGGCGACAACGACGACACAATCACGAATTCCGGCAGCCTCGCCGTGGATGCAACGGCCATGGCATTTGGCGCCAGTGTTTCCCTCGCGCCCACCACAGAAGATGCCGGCAAGTCCAAATTGAAAGGCGACGTGAAGGCCAGTGCCAGCACCAGCGGGGTCGCCGGAGGCCGTGGCGCTGATACGGTTACCAACCTCGCCGCGTTCGACGTGACCTCATCGTCCTTCGTCCTTGCGGACGGCGTATCGATAGTCGAATCTAATGGAAGCGCTGCCGCGAGCGTGAAATCGGCATCCGAGAGCAATACGATAGCCATCGATCTGGGCGACGGCGATGACACGCTTACCAACAATGAAAAAATCACGGCTACCGCCAACTCCACCGCCATCGCTGTCAATGCCGCTATTGGCGGCAAGCGCGACACGGACCCTGAGGGCAAGACCAAGGTTGCCGCCGAAGGCGGCGCCACCGCCACCGCCACTGCGATCGGGATTGCCGCCGATAGCGTGGGCACGCCGCTCAAAGAGGCGATCAAACAGGAAATCAAAGACGCGTACACGGACGGCGGTATAGATGCGACGTCCAAGTTCGAAAGCGAATTTTTCGCCGACGGCAATAGCGTTGCTTATAAATTCAGCGTGTCACCGAACGCGCTTGCCACGGGCAATGACACCGTTACCAACACCGCCGAGATTGGGGCCAGCGCCACGGCTACCACCGGCGCTGTCGGTGTCGGCGTGGTGATCGAGGGCAACGCCTCGGCAAAGGTCAAGTCCGAGGCCGAGGCCACCGCCGCGGCAATCGACCTGGGTGGCGGCGATGACACGCTCACCAACACCAGCACAGGCAAACTCACGGCCACCGCAAGCGCCACGGCTATTGCCATCGACGTTGCCGTCGGTAGCGAACCAAAACCAGGGATCAAGGACAAGGCCGCTATTGGTGGCGGAAACATCGCTAAATCAGTCGCCACCGGCATCGCCACCGATGGCGTGAACAGCGAAATCACAATTGCGGCCGAATTCGTTGCCGACGACACCAGCACTGCTTATCGATTAAGCGTGACGCCTGAGGCCCATGCCGTCGGCAAAGATAGCGTTACGAACAGTGCCGAGATCGAGGCGAATGCGACGGCCTTCAATCTTGCCGCGGGGGTCGGTGTGTCAACCAAAGGCAAGGCCTCGGCCGACACGGAATCCAAAGCCGATTCCACTGCCGTGGCGATCGACCTGGGCGGCGGCGATGACACGCTCACCAACACCAGCACCGGCAAACTCACGGCCACCGCCAGCTCTACCGCCATCGCTATCGATGTTGCCGTCGGCATCAAGTCTGACCCGGCCGCGAAGGATGAGGTCGAGTCCGCCGTCAAAGGTGGCGCCACCGCCCATTCGCTCGCCACCGGGATTTCCGCTGACGGTGAGGGCACAGGTGCCACACACACGGTCGAGCTTGTTACCGATGACACCCGCAACACGGTCAGCTATAGCCAGACGAAGGCCCATGGCACCGGCAATGACGCCGTCACCAACCATGCCGGGATCGGAGCGACCGCCAACGCCGTCACGCTCGCTGCGGGCATCGGTGTTTCGATCAACGGCAAGGGATCGGCGGACGTGAAATCCAACGCCGAATCCACCGCCGCGGCCATCGACCTGGGCGGCGGCGACGATACGCTCACCAACACCGGCAAGCTCGCGTCCAGTTCCATCGCCGACGCCTCGGCCTTGAACGTGGTTGTCGGGACCTCGGGCGACTCCTCGCGCAAGAACGGCTCCAAGTCCGAGTCTGCCGCCGATGGCGGCGCCACCGCCCAATCCACCGCCGTCGGCATTGCCGCCGACGGCGCGAGCGGCGACACCCAACGCGGGGGAAAGCTCGTAATCGAAGACGACGGTCCGTTGTTCGGATATGGCCTGCTGCTGGGCTATAAGCAATCGGAAACCCATGCCTCGGGCGATGACGCCGTCACCAACGACGGAGATATCGAGGCGCACGCCAGCGCCGCCGCGCATGCCGCTGGCGTCGGCGTGACGGTCAAGGGCGCCGCCTCGGCCAATTCC
>JBGSLE010000527.1:0-5147 GCA_041740875.1 Pontiella sp.
GGCGCAGAGGGTTTTGGCGATGTCCGGGGTGGGGCGCAGCCGCAACAGCAGCTCCTCGCCCGACTTGCCCATCTTTTCCTGGCGCCGTTCCGCCGGGGCGTAGTCGGCGACGGCGGCGGCAAAGACAATCGCGTCCGCAGCGGGGAAGAGCGCCCGCGATCGTTCCAGCATTTCGCCTGCGCTGACGACCGGATGGGTGCGTCCGTCCGGTGCCAAAACGGGAAGGTTCGCCACTGCCACCGGTCCGGTGACGAATTCTACGCGGTAGCCGTGCCGGACCGACTCCTCGGCCAGCGCCTTGCCCATCAAGCCGCTGCTCGCGTTGCCGATGAAGCGCACGGGATCGATGTATTCATGCGTCGGGCCCGATAGGATGAGCAGGGTCGGTTTCACCTAGAACACGGAGTTGAGTACGACCTGGGCGATGACCGTCGGGGCACTCATGCGGCCATAGCCGTGCGTGCCGCAGGCCAGGCGGCCCTTTTCCGGCCCGACCTGGTGCCAGCCGTACGACAGCAGCTTCTTGGCGTTGTCGGTCACCACCGGCTGCTCCCACATCTGCGTGTTCATGGCGGGGCAATAAATGCGTTTGCAGTCCTCTTTCAGGGAGAGCGCGCTGCAACAGACAATGTCGTCGCCGAATCCGTTCGCCAGTTTGGCGATGGCATCGGCCGTGGCCGGGGCGACGAGGAAGGCGTCGGCTTCGGTGGCGGGGTAGAGGTGGGGGTAGATCACGTCCTTTTCCCCGCTGCCCGTGTCCGGGAAGATCGAGGTGAGCACCTTTTGCCCGGTCAGCGCCGCGAAGGTGAGCGGAGTGACGAAGCGGGTGGCCGCCTCGGTCATGATCACGCGCACGTCGCATTCGGCCTGGACCAGCTGGCTGACGATATCCGCCACCTTGTAGGCGGCGATGCCGCCGGTGATTCCTACGAGTACCTTTGGTTTCATGGAACCCCCTGGATGGTTGGTTTGCGCCGCGCCCCTACACTTCCATGATGTCTTTTTCCTTGGCCGCAAGCATCGCGTCCATCTTTTTTATGTGCGCATCGGTGCTCTGCTGGATCTGCTCCAAGGCGGCGTCGCGCTCGTCCTCGGTAATGTCGCCGTCCTTCTGGAGCGCCTTGACCTGCTCGTTGGAGTCGCGGCGGATGTTGCGCACCGCGACGCGCTGCTCTTCGGTGGTGCGGCCGGCGATCTTGACCATGTCCTTGCGGCGTTGTTCGGAAAGCTCGGGAATCGGCACGCGGATCAGGCGGCCGTCGTTCAGCGGGGTGATGCCGATGTTGGCGCCCACGATCGCCTTTTCGATCGCGCCGAGCGACGAGGGGTCGAACGGGTTGACGACGATCAGGCGCGGTTCCGGTGTGGAGATGTTGGCGATGTCGCGCAGGCGGGTGGGGGTGCCGTAGTAGGCCACCGAAATGTTTTCCACCAAGGCCGGGTTGGCCTTGCCCGTGCGCAGGCCGCTGAGTTCCTGATGGAGGAACTGCACGGTCTTATCCATCTTGTCTTCGGTTTCCAACAGTACGTCGTCGATCATAGCCATCCTCCTGCGTTATCCGTGGGTGACGAGGGTGCCGGAATCCTTGCCGGTGAACACCTCGACCATGCCGTTTTCCTTGAAAAAGTCGAACACGACAATAGGAATGTCGTTTTCCATGCACAACGAAAAAGCGGCGGCATCCATCACCTTGAGCTGCCGGGAGAGGGCGTCTTGGTAGGAGATGGTGTCGAAACGCGTGGCGGTGGGGTCTTTCATGGGGTCGGCGGTATAGATGCCGTCCACCTTGGTGGCCTTCATCAGCACGTCGGCCTCGATTTCCGATGCGCGCAGGGCGGCGGCGCTGTCGGTGGTGAAGTAGGGGTTGCCCGTGCCGGCGCCGAAGATGACGACGCGGCCTTTTTCCAGGTGGCGGATCGCCTTGCGGCGGATGAAGGGCTCGGCGACGGCCGGCATCGAGATGGCGGTCATGACGCGGGTCTGGATGCCTTCGCCTTCGAGCGCGTTCTGGATGGCGAGCGAATTGATGACGGTGGCGAGCATGCCCATGTAGTCGCCGGTGGTGCGGTCGGTGCCCTTGGCGGAGCCGGCCAGCCCGCGGAAAATGTTGCCTCCGCCGACCACGACGGCGATTTCGGCGCCCATGTCGAGCAGTAGCTTGAACTGCGCGGCGATCTTGGAGAGTATATCGGGATCCTGGTTGAGTCCCTTGGCTTTGTTCTGGAGAGCTTCGCCGCTGATCTTCAACAGGATACGCTTATACTTCATAAAATCCTTTCATGTAATCGGGGCAAAAGACTAGAACATGGCGCGAGGCGTGTAAATTTCCAATGTCTGGAATCTATGCGCGGGCAAGGGAAAAATGAGACGGATCGGGTTCATGTTGTTGGCGGCCCTGCTGGTCGGGGCCGCGCTGGTTTATGTGGTGATCGTGGATCCTTTCCGCGCGCCGCCGCCCCTGGTGCGCGCCCTGTGGGTGCCCCGCTTCGACTACCGCACGCCCGAGGACGTCCGCAAGATCATCGACAATGTGGCCAGGGACGGCTTCACCGACCTTTTTTTCCAGGTGCGCGGCAACGGCACCGCCTTCTACCGCAGCCAGCTCGAACCCTGGGCCTGGGAGCTTTCGGGCAACAAGCTTTCGATGCTCGGAACCGATCCCGGCTGGGATCCGCTCCAGCTGGCCATCGACTGCTCCAAGCCGCATGGGATCCGGATCCACGCCTACATCAATGTTCTGCCCGGCTGGAAGGGAACGACGGAGCCGGCGGCATCCGCCAAGCAGCTGTGGACGGAGCACCCCGACTGGTTCATGGTCGATTCGCTCGGCAACAAGATGCTTCCTACTTCCGGCTGGTACGCGTTCATCAATCCCGTCCTGCCCGAGGTCCGCTCCCACCTGCGCGGCATTGTGGCCGAGCTGTGCCGCTACGACCTCGCCGGCATCCATCTCGACTACATCCGCTATCCGTACGACTACCACCTTGTCGCGGTAGAGCGCCACCCCAAGGCGACCGAGGCCGATCTCATGCGGCACGCCGATTTTTCCTACGATCCCGCCTCGCAGGCCGCCCTTTTCGACCGGTATGGCTGGAATGTCTCCCGTGAGCAGATCGTCGAATTCCGCTGTGAAACGATCGACCGGGTGGTGCGCGAAATCTCCTATGTCATGCAGACGCAGAAGCCCGGCGCCTGCGTGCTGTCGGCCAGCGTGCTGGGCAATCCGGTCGAGGGGCGCCATCTCGCCTACCAGGATTCGGGCGCATGGGCGCGCGGGGGGCTGGTCGACTGGGTGGTGCAGATGAACTATGCCACCCGCTCGTTCGCCCAGCACCTCAAGGCGATGAAAAAGGCGGCCGGACGTAAGGGCTTCCGCTCTTCCGTGATGGTGGGGCTCTACTGCCGCAACAACGCGCAGCAGATCCTCCAGCAGATCGACCAGGTCGAGGCTTCCGGATGCCGGGGCATCGCTCTTTTCTCCTACGGGCTGCTCTACGACAAGCAGCACCAGCCCACCGAATTGGCGCGCGCCGTCCTGCCTAGGATCGGGCAGATGGCGGAGCAGGAGCGCGCCTGCCGCAACCCGGAAGGCTAGGCCAGCACCTGTAGGGCGAGGTCGACGAGGCCGAAGGGCGCGCTGACCTGGTAGCCGGCCACGCGGCCGGAAATCCGCTCGCAGATTTCGCGGGCGATTTCGATGCCGATCTTCCGGCCATCCTCCTTGGTCTTGGCCTTCGCCATCCGCTCCATGATCGACGCGGGAACCTCGACGCCCGGCACTTCCGTGGCCAGGAATTCGGCGTTGCGCAGCGAAACCAGCGGCCAGACGCCGGCCACGACCGGAATGTTCCCGCCGCGCGCCGCGGCCGCATCGAGGAAACGCAACAGCGCATCGGGGTCGAAGACCGGCTGGGTGATCGCATATTCGGCGCCCGCGTTGATCTTGTTGAGGTAGTGCTGCAATTCGCGCTCGGGTTCGACGGCGCAGGGGTTCGCCCCGACGCCGATGAGGATGCCCGTCGGCGGATTGATCGGGTTGCCGCCGACATCGATGCCGTGGTTGAGGTTGTTGACGACCTGCGTCAAGCCGACGGCGTCGACGTCGAAGACGGGTGTCGAGTCGGGATAGTCGCCGAGCTTGGGCGGGTCGCCGGTGATGATGAGGTAGTTGCGCAGGCCGCCGGCGTAGCCGCCGAGCAGGTCGGATTGCATGCCGATCAGGTTGCGGTCGCGGCAGCAGTAGTGCAGGACGGTCTCGATGCCGATCTCGCGCTCGACGAAGAGCGCGGCGACCATCGGCGAAATGCGCGCGCTGGCGCGCGGGCCGTCGGGAATGTTGATTGCGTCGATGCCCGCCTCCTTGCACTGGCGGCATTTTTCGAGCATGGGCTTGAGGTCGATGGAGCGCGGCGGCGTGATCTCGACGCTGGTCACCTTTTCGCCGCGCACGAGCTTGGCGGCGAAGGCGCACTTGGATGCCATAGGAACAACTTCTACCGCAGGGGTTCCGCGTACGGCGTGGCTGGCGATTTCCACGTGCTGCTTCACGCCGGTCATCGCCTTGACGCTTTTGGCCATCATGGCGATGTGCTCCGGCGTGGTGCCGCAGCAACCGCCGACCCCGCGCACGCCGATCTGGATCATGTTCTTGGCGTACTCGGTGAAATATTCCGGGGTGCTCATGTAGATCATCCGGCCATCCACCTCTTGCGGAACCCCGGCATTGGCCATGACCGTGAAGGGTTTTTTGGTGAAGGGCAGGGCGCGTTCGGCGATGCTCAGCGCGGCCGCCGGGCCGACGCCGCAGTTGATGCCGATGGCGTCCGCGTTCGCGTCGTCTTCGAGCGCCGACACAATCTGCTCGATCTTTTCGCCGTGCCGCGTTTCGCCATCCTTGCCGACCGTGACGGAAACAAAGACCGGCAGGCCGAATTCCTTGGCGACCGCCGCCGCCAGCTGCGCCTCCTTAAGGTGGGAGAAGGTTTCGAGCAGGAAAAGGTCGATCCCTTCGTCGGCGAGAACGGCCATGTGCTCGCGGAAAACGGCCTCCAGGTCGCTGGCAAGGTGGTCGGTGAAAAGCTGGTCGGATTTAAGGACGGGGCCGACCGAGCCGGCCACAAACACCTCGTCGCCCGCCGCTTCGCGC
>JBGSLE010000528.1:0-27351 GCA_041740875.1 Pontiella sp.
CTGCCGCTGGGCAACTACCACAACATGGGAAAAACGGGCCTTGCGCCCGAGCAGATCCATCTGGGCGATTTCGAGTCCTTGCTGGCGTTGCTGGCCGATGTGGTCCAGCGCCCGCCCGGCAACGCCCCCGTGCTCGCCCTCAAGAAACGGATGCTTGAGCGTCACAAGGCCCTCCGCCGGTTGTTGTAATCGCAGCGGCGATGTCCTGTTTCTCCGGTGCTGGACGTTAGGTGGAAGACCGTTTACGAAAGGAACCCCATGACCATGCGCCCGTTTGCGATCCTCCTGTGCCTGTCGGCCCCCCTGTTTTGCCTCGCCTCGACCTCCATCGTGGAATCCGGCGAGCGCCTGTTTTCCGATGCGTTCGCGGGCGCTTCCATTGATACCGGTCGCTGGGCCTGCGCCAAGGGTGACTGGGCGGTGGCGCAAGGCGCGGTCAATGGCAGCGAATTGGAGAGCGACCAGCATGCCGCCGTCATGCGGGCCGAGGTTCCGTTCATCGACGCGGTGATCCGTTTCCGGTTCAAGCTGGAGGGTTGCACGGCGGTTTCGCTCAGCATCAACGAGGAAAAGGGGCACCATTCGCGGATCCAAATTGCGCCGGACGGGTTTTCGCTGGTCAAGGATCGCGACAAGAAGGATCCGCGTTCGCTGCAGGTTCCGCTGGGGCGGTGCAATGCGTCGATCCCCTCCGGCACATGGCACACCCTGGTGGTCGAATATTCCGGCCCGCACCTGCTCGCCTGCCTGGATGGCCGCCATGTGGCCATTGGAACCCTGGAGTCCATCGCAACACCGAAAGCGAATTTCGGCTTCACCGTGGTCGGCCGTTCGGCGGTGTTCGACGACGTCGAGGTATTCGCGGCCAAGCCTTGCGCCGACCAGCCCGGACGGGTGGCGGAGCTTGCCCGCCAGCAAGCGGCCCAGGCCAGCGTGTCCCCCAATCCCCGTAATGCCTATATCGAGGCCGAGACGCTGCTGCGCCAGCGCCTGATGGCGACCGACGCCTCCTTCAACGCGCTGCTCTCGGAGCGGATCGCGGTGGACGAGGAGCTGCACAAGCGCTGGCCCAAGGCCTACCGCAAAGGCGATGCGGGAACGGAAACGCGCAAGCAGCTCCTGGCGGAAAACGCCGAATTCAAGGCGCTCAACGCCAAGCTGGCCAAAGCCCGCCGGGCCGAATCCGCCTACCTGCTCAAGGCCGACCCCGCCCTCGCGGCATTGTCCGCTGCGCTTAAAAAGCCATAGTGCGGCGTTAACCGCTGGTGGCGTTTTGCCGCTTGCCTTTGCGGCGTGGCGGGCGTAGACACCCTCGGTTCCAACCCGGGAAGACGACCATGGACTACGCCGAAGTACACCTGAAAAACAGCCGCAACGAAGCCATTGCCGAAAAAAGCCCGTGGATTTTTTCCGGCGCGATCCACGCCGTCCGCGAGTTCGACCACGACGGCCAGCTCTGCCGTGTTTTCCTCGACGGCGCGGTGGTGGCGACCGGCTACATCAACACTCAGACCAACATTGCCGTGCGCGTGCTGGAGTTCGCCGATGTCCCGATCGACCAGGCCTTCCTGCGCCAGCGGATCGAGGCCAGCCGGGCGATGCGCGAAACCCTGCTGCAAGGCTGCACCGATGCCTACCGGCTGGTCCACGCCGAGGGCGACCTGCTGCCGGGGCTCGTGGTGGACAAGTATGGCGACTACCTGGTACTCCAGTCCTCGACGGCCGGCATGGATACGCTGCGCAACGATATCGTCGCGGTGCTGGTCGAACTCTTCCAACCCAAGGGCATCCTGGAAAAGAGCACCTCCACTTCGCGCAAGACGGAAGGGCTCGAGGAGATCCGGCAGGTGCTTTACGGGGAGGTGCCGGACGCCGTCGTGATCCATGAGCACGGACTGAAGATCGAGGTCGATCTGGTCGGCGGGCAAAAGACCGGCTTCTTCCTCGACCAGCGCGAAAACCGCCGCATCATCGCCCAATACGCCGCCGGGCGCACCGCGCTCAACTGCTACTGCTATTCCGCCACGATGGGCCTCGGCATGCGCCAGGCGGGCGTCAAGACGCTGCACAACATCGATGTTTCCGAAGGCGCGCTCGCCCTCGCCGCGCGCAACTATGCCCTCAACGGCATCGATCCCGCCCCCAACGAATTCCAGGCGGCGGACGTCAAGGATTTCCTGGCCGAAATACCGCCGGATTTCTACGATCTCGTCATCCTCGACCCGCCCAAGTTTACCGCCTCCAAGAAGACGCTCAACAATGCGATTAAGGGCTACAAGCACATCAACATGGTTGCGCTGCGCAAGATCAAGCCGGGCGGGCTGCTCTTCACCTTCTCTTGCTCCGGGCTAGTCGATTCCGAACTCTTCCGCAAGATCGTCTTCTACGCCGCCAAGGACGCCGGGCGCGACGTGCGCATCGTCAAAACCCTCTCCGCCGACACCGACCACGCCCTCTCCGTCTACCACCGCGAAAACGAATACCTCAAGGGCCTCATGCTCTACGTCGCCTGATCCACCGAACGGATGCCGGAATCCGGCCTGAAGGCGCCGTGCGGAGAATCTCGCCAGCCCCTTTGCTTGCGCCCCATCACGGGCCGCGATAGATTCAAAACCCGATACATTCGGCACCGGTATGGATATCGTTTATATAATCGCCCCCCTGCTTTTGATTGCGATTGTTCTGGCCGCAATATGGCTGGATCGCTGGAGCGTCCCCGTCATCCTGATCGCATTGGGTGCCGGCATCCTCTTTGGCAGCGACGTGTTGAACCTGTGGCACTTCGATGATGTGCACTTAACCAATCAAGTGGCCAACGCCTCGCTGGTCTTCATCTTGTTCCAGGGCGGCTTTGGCACCAAGCGCTCGGATTTCAAGATGGTGGCCCTGCCTGCGGGCGGAATGGCCACGTGGGGCGTCGTCCTGACGGCTGCCGCGACGTTCGGCGTTCTCCATGGTCTCCTGCACTGGCCGTTTGAAAAGGCGCTGCTGCTGGCGGTGATCATTTCATCCACGGACGCGGCGGCCATCTTTTCCATTCTCCGCCGGCAACCGCTGCCATCCAAACTATCCTCGACGGTCGAAATTGAAAGCGCCGCCAACGACCCCATGGCCATTTTGCTCACCGTCACCACGGTCGAAATATTGGTTTCCGGGGAGCCGCTCGGAATTTCGGTGATCTTCTCCCTGTGCTGGAAATTGGCGGCGGGTTTCTGCGTGGGCTGGTCGTTGGCCCGAGGGGCGCTATGGCTGTTTAACCGACTCACTCCGCAGGACCGGGGACACTACTATGTTTTGTCGCTGGGAATCGTCCTTCTGATATACGGATTGGCCGAAGTGATCCAAGCGAGCGGAATGCTGGCGGTATTCATCGCGGGCTATGTGATGGGCAACCACCCCTTTGTCCACAAGCAAGGGGTTGCCAATTTTACATCGGCGCTCTCGACGATCGCCAATATTGGAATGTTTGCATTGATGGGGCTGCTGGTGTTCCCACGCCAGTGGGCGACACTGTGGCGCGAAGGCATAGTGTTGTTTTTGGTGCTGACGTTTTTATCAAGGCCGCTGGCCGTCCATCTGGGAACATTGGGCATGCGCCTGGGATGGAAGAACAAAACCTTTATCATCTGGGCCGGGCTGCGCGGGGCGGTTCCGATTGTCTTGGCCACCTATCCCGCCGCCGCCGGATTACCCATTGGACAGGATGTGTTCAACCTGGTGTTTTTCGCCGTGATGCTGTCGATATTCGTACAGGGCTCCACGCTGGGGCTCGTGGCAAAATGGCTTGGCTTGTCAACAGTCCTGCGACCCACGCCACTCTATAACCTGGAACTGGTCACCATGGCGGAGAGCGACATGGATCTGATGGTCGTCGATCTGCCCGATCCGCAAGGAGCTCCAGGGCCAAGAATCGGCGATCTGCAGCTGCCGCCGGGCACGATCATTACCTTGATCACGCGCGGGAAGGAACTCGTGGTTCCCAACGGCGGCACCCATCTGCAGGGATGGGACCAGGTAACCTTGCTCGCCCATGTCAAGGACGAGGCCGCCATCCGTTCTGCGCTGCTGATGCCCTTTTCTGCGGCGATGCCTCCTGGCCCGTGAATCGGAGCGGTTTCCGGGAACCAGGGCAGGAGGAGGCTCTTTTCCAATGGGCTGCAAGGCCGGAGGCCTTGGTTTTACGCGTCATTCGGCGAGGCCGAGCGAGTCGTAGACAATGACCTTGCTCCAGAGCGACTCCGACTCCTCGATGAAAACCAGATGGGCCTCTTCGGACTGGTATTTCACCTGCGCCTCCGCCGACTCGAACGAGGTGATCAGCGAATAGGTGAACGAACCATCGACGACGCCGCGGACCGCCTGGGGCGGCGTTCCAATGACCCCGGTCTTGGCGTATTTGGAATTCTTCATGAATTTTTTCAGCGAGGTCTCGAACGCCGCCCGGTCGGCCGGGCTATCGGGGTTTTTCAGCCAGAAATAGACGATATGCGCGAAGGCGGGATAAAATTCGCGCTTTGTTCCGGTCATCGTCTTGGGGGCGGTTCCTTCGGTTTTCATTGATGGCTCCTTCGTTTCCATGGTTGCTCCCGACGGCTCGCGCTGGTTCGCCGCGGCCCCGGTGATTTCCGACAGGTAGTTGAAAAAGCTGCGTTTGCGCTCCGAACCGATGCCCCAGTCGACGGGCGGCGATTGGTAGCCCTCGTTGAGGGCTTCGCCCTTGCGGCGGTAATCGAACCAGCCCCACGAAACGTGTTCGGCCAGCGCGGCGGAAAAATTGTTGAGCGGCTGGTCGAAGTTTTCGTGATCGTCCTCGTTAAAGAGGATCGGCATCGGTTGGTAGCCCGGCACGGCGCGGGTTTTTTTGACCATTTCCGTGATGCGGGCGGGATCCTTCACCCCGTTGCCGTGGATCAGCAGCACGTCCGAAACGCGCACCACGTTTGCCTGCGGAACCGATCCGCCGCCATAGCTGGTGCCGACCAGCAGCCGCCGGCCGTCATGCGTGGTTTTGCGCACCCGCTCGATCAGCTCATGCACCCGGTCGGGACGCAGAATGGCGTGGTCGTACGCCTTGATGTTCGTTTCGTTGTTGACCTCCACAATCACATGGCGCCAGCCGCCCTCCAGCAGCCAGCGGGTCGCCTCGTCCGTGGCGCGCAAAACAGCGGCCTCGTCGCGGAGAAGCTGATCCTGGCCAAAATAGAAATAACCGACAATCACCGCCATTCCCAAGTCGTCCGCCGCATCCAGCACCCGTTTCATCCGTGCCGCAAACGCGGGGCGCAACGCGCCGTCTTCGTCAAACCCGCTCGACTGCCACGGTTGCTTGCCCGAATACCCCTCCGGCGAACCGCCCTGGAAATTGACCGTGACCGCCAGCAACCCGTGCGCCTTCCACTCCGGCATGGCGGCGATAAATTCACGGACGTTGCGCTCGGCATCCCACACCCCGGTGTCCGGATAGGCCCAGCGTTTCGCCGTCTCCGGATTCAGGTCGTCGTAGGTCGCCTGCACCATGCGCGAATTCAACAGCAAACCCTCGATCCGGTGCCCCTTCCACATGCGCCCCTCATACGTCGGCCGGCCGTTGATGTGGAAATCCTCGCCGACAATCGTAAGCTGCGTCTTGCCCGCCGCCGAACCCGTCGGCACCGCCGCCAAAAGAACGCCCAATGAAACAAAGACCGTTGTTTTATTCATAACCTCTCTCCAATCCGGTTGTAGCGCCGCTGCGCACCATGGCGCGCATTAACCGGGCATTTCCTCCGTCAAGGCAAGGCCATTCTGGAATTTTCCAGACCGGCCCACCGTTTGGAAACTCGCAGCGGAAATTGCGTTTTATTGGGGATTGACAGTTTTGCGGGGGCGGGCGTAGCTTCCGTTACGCAATGAAAAACGAATTCAACAACCTGCTGCTAGGCCGACTTCTACTCGCTGGGAACGATCCTGCGGGGCCGGTTTGCCTTTAGGTTGAGAGGATTCAACCCATTTGAAAAACCTCCGCAGGAGAAACCCTGCGGAGGTTTTTTTGTGCATGTCGCAGGCGGGTCGCCTGCCAGGGTTTTTGAAGGAAAGAAATGGATAAAGAACAACGGGGTTGTTTAGACTGTGCCCCATTTTAGGAGAGAGAAAATGAACGTGCCCAAATACCGGATTCCGGAAACGATCGACCTTCCCGACCGCCAATGGCCGGCGAAGAGCCTTGCCTGTTCGCCGCAATGGTGCTCGGTCGATCTGCGCGACGGCAACCAGGCGCTCCCCGACCCGATGGATCCCGACCAGAAGCTCGAATACTTCAAGATGCTCTGCGACATCGGCTTCAAGAACATCGAGGTCGGTTTTCCCTCCGCCAGCCAGGACGATTTCGACTTTTTCCGCAAATTGATCGAGGACGACCTCATCCCGGACGATGTATTCATCATGGGGCTTACCCAATGCCGCCCGCATTTGATTGCGCGCACCTTCGAGGCGTTCAAGGGCTGCAAGCAAGGGATTGTCCACGCCTACATCGCGCCGTCGGACCTCCACATGACGCAGGTCTTCGGTCTCGACCGCAAGGCGACGACCGAAACCGCCGTGGCCGCCACGCAGCAGATCCGCGAACTCGCCGACGCGATGCCGGGATCGGACATCCGCTACGAGTTTTCGCCGGAGGAGTTCACCGACACCGATTTGCCCTTTGCGCTCGAAATCTGCGAAGCGGTCTTCAAGGCGTGGGGCAAGGCGACGCCGGAAAAGCCGCTCATCATGAACCTCCCCGCGACGGTCGAACGCCGCCCGCCGAACCAGTATGCCGACATGATCGAATGGTTCTGCCGCAACTTTTCGCGGCGAGACTCCATCTTGGTTTCGCTCCATTCGCACAACGACCAGGGCATGGCCGTCGCCGCGACCGAATTGGCGCTCATGGCGGGCGCCGACCGCGTCGAGGGTACGCTTTTCGGCCACGGCGAGCGTACCGGCAATGTCGATTTGGTGACCTGCATCAACAACCTCTATGCGCGCGGCATCGACACGGGCATGGACTTTTCCAACCTCGCCGAAATCGCCGAAACGGTCGAGCGGTTGACCGGCATGCCGATCTACTACCGCCAGCCGTACGCGGGCGAATACGCCTTCACGGCCTTTTCCGGTTCGCACCAGGATGCCATCAACAAGGGTATCCACAAGCTCGCCGAGGCGCCCGCGCGCTTTGGCATGGGCTGGAAGGTGCCCTACCTCCACATCGACCCCGCCGACATCGGCCGCAAGTTCGAGCGGCTCATCCGCATCAATTCGCAATCCGGCAAGGGCGGGATCGCGTGGGTGCTGGAGCAGGATTTCGGCATCGAAATCCCCAAGGCGATGCAGCCGGAACTCGGTAAATACGTGCAGGCCTACAGCGAAAAGGTCGGCCGCGAGATCAGCAGCAGCGAAGTGCATGGCGTCTTCCGCGACGAATTCGTCGCGCCGCAGGGGCCGTACGAACTCGTCGGCTACTGGCCGCGCCCGGATGACAAGGATCCGACCTTCATCCATGGCGAGGTCAAGCTCAAGGTCAACGGCGAGCCGATGACCGTGGCGGCCGATGGCAACGGGCCGGTTTCGGCGTTCGTAAACGCGATCAAGCCGGTCGTAGGCTTCGAGTTCGGTGTCGATAACTACCACGAGCAGGCGGTCGGGAAGGGCGCCGATGCGCAGGCGATGGCCTACGTTCCGCTCAAGCTGGCCGGCAACGGCGTCGTCTTCGGCGTCGGGGCCGACTCCAACATCGACCAGGCCGCCGTCCGCGCCATCGTCGCCGGCCTCAACCGCGTCGCGAAAAAATAGGAAGATCAATGAATTTGAGTGGACACACCAAGCCGTTCGCCGTGTTGGGGCACCCGATTGGGCACACCCTTTCGCCGGTCATGCACAACGCCTCGATGCAGGCGCTGGGCTTCGACGGCATCTACCTCGCGCTCGACGTTCATCCGGACGAGCTGATGGACGTCCTGCCGGCCATGCAGAAAATGGGCTTTGCGGGCGTCAACCTGACCGTGCCGCACAAGGAGGTCGCCTTCCGCGGCCTGAGTAAGTTGGATGAGAGCGCGCGGCTGCTGGGGGCGGCCAACACGGTGCAGTTTACGGCCGAGGGCATGGTCGGCCACAACACCGACGGCTACGGATTCCTCAAGGCGCTCGACGAAGCCTTTGGCCAAGCGGTGCAAGGCGATTCGGTTTTTGTGCTCGGGTGCGGCGGGGCGGGGCGCGCGGTGGCGTTGATGGCCGCAACAAATGGGGCCAAGAAGATTGTGCTGGCCGACATCGATGTCGCGCGTGTTCAAAAGCTGAATGATGAAATAATAGGACTGACCCCGCAGGTGGAGGTGCGCCAGGCCTTGGAAACGTCCACGCAGGTTGAGCTGTGCCGCGCGTGCGACCTTGCGGTGCAGGCCTCGCCGGTCGGCATGAAAAAAACGGATCCCTCGTTGTTGCCGCCGGCGGCGTTCCGCGCCGGGCAGCGGGCGTTCGACCTGATCTACATGTATCCCGAAACCGGCTTCCTCGCGACCGCCCGCTCCGCCGGCGCGCAGACCGCCAACGGGCTGGGGATGTTGCTGCACCAAGGGGCGCGCGCTTTCCAAATCTGGACCGGCGTCGAACCCTCCGTGCCGGCGATGCGCCAAGCGCTGGAGCAGGCGGTTTACGGGAGCAAGCCATGAGCTTCATGGATTGGTATCACACGGTGGCGGTGTTCCTTTTCGGTGCCTGCTGGGGCAGTTTCCTGAATGTCTGCATCTACCGGATCCCGGCGGAGTTGTCGGTCGTCAAGCCGCGCTCCCATTGCCCGAAATGCCTGACCACCCTGGCATGGACGGACAATATCCCGATTTTTGGCTGGCTGTTTCTCGGTGGCAGATGCCGCTACTGCAAAACCGCCATCTCGCCTCGCTATCCTTCCGTCGAGCTGCTCACCGCCGTGCTCTTTACCTGGATTTGGCTCCGCTATCCGCTCATGGCGGAGGGGTGCTTGGATTTCCGTTTCGCGGCCTACTGGCTGCTGGCGTTCGGGCTCCTCCTCGGCAGTTTCGTGGACATCGATGAAATGTGGCTGCCCGACCGCTGCACCATCGGCGGCATGGTGGCTGGCCCCGTTCTCAGCTTCCTGGTGCCGGCTCTGCATGGCGTGGATACCCCCATGGACGGACTGGTCCGGTCGCTGGTCGGCCTGGCCTTCGGCTTCGGGATCCTCTGGGCGGTCTCGTTTTTCGGCAAGCTGCTCCTGAAGAAAGACGCCATGGGCTTCGGCGACGTCAAGCTGATGGGGGCGCTGGGGGCGTTCCTCGGATTGGAGTCCGTGGTCTTCATCATCTTCGTTTCGTCACTATTGGGGTCGATCATCGGGGTCTCGCTGATCCTGCTGGGCCAGCGGGAGTGGCAGAGCCGCATCCCGTTCGGACCCTACATCGCGCTTGCGGCACTCATCTGGATGCTGGGCGGATCCAGTGCGTGGGACGCCTACGCGTCGTGGATGTCCGCTTCCGCTTATTGAGTGTTGTTGGCGGTTTCGGGTGCCGGACCGATGTGCTAGAAACAGCCCGTAGATCAGGAGGTTTCCATGGATCGGTTTAGCCGGAGAAATTTTGTTGTTCCCTTGGTCGGAAGCGCGGCTGTTGCCGCGGTCTGCAAGGCCGCTGTGCCGGAAACCCCGCCGCGCATCCAGCTGGGCGGCACCGGGATCGGCATGTCCCGCCTCGGCTTTGGCACGGGGGTGAAGGCGGGCAGGCGAGTCTCCGGATTGACCCGCCAAGGCTTCGCGAAAACCGTCGATCTCTTCCGGCATTGCTACGACCGCGGCATCACCTTTTTCGACATGGCCGATTGGTACGGGACCCACGTCTACTGCCGCGAAGCGTTGCGCTCCATCCCCCGCGAAAAGGTGGCGATCATGACCAAGCTCTGGTGGCGGTGCGACGGCAAGGAGCCCGGCACCCTCTCCGTCGAGCACCGCCGCCGATCGGCCGAATCCGCCTTGGAGCGGTTCCGCGACGAGATCGGCACCGACTACATCGACATCGTCCTGCTACATTGCCTGGTGAAGAAGGAGTGGACGGAGGAGATGAAGCCCTACATGGAGGTCCTCTCCGAAGCCAAGGCCAAGGGAACGATCAAGGCGGTCGGCGTTTCGTGCCACGATTTCGGCGCTATGCAAACGGCGGCGGAGCTGCCGTGGGTGGATGTCATGCTGGCCCGGCTCAATCCCTTCGGCGTGATGTGCGACTCCACTCCCGAAGCGGTGCTCGCCCTGCTCCAACAGGCCAAGGCCAACGGCAAAGCCATCATCGGCATGAAGATCTACGGGGAGGGGAAGCTCGTTGAAAAACGCGAAGAGTGCATGCGCTACGCCCAGTCCTGCGGCGTGTTCGACGCCCTGACCATCGGGATGATGACCCCGGAGCAGGTGGATGAAAACCTCGCGCTGATGGCGCGGTTTCCCGCCACCTAGATGATCAGGCCGCCCTTGCCGCGCAGCTGGTCGGGGGTGACGATCTTCGAGGCCTGCTCCTGCTGCATGCGGATCATTTCGTCCTGGAGCTGCTTGATGGCGGCATTGATCGCTTCCGGGAATTTTTTGACGGCTTCGGCCAGCGTGGTGGCGTCGATGTCGCCCGATATGGGCAGGGCGCCGCTCGGCGTCATGACGTTGGTGGTGGCAGAAAAGATGGCCGTCCGCGCGGAATCTTCGGATCCATCGAGCTTGATCGGGGTCAGCTTGCGGATGGTGCCAACCTGGAGATCCGTGAAGGTTTCCTCTTTCCAGAGGTTGTTTCCGTCGAACTCGATGTTTTCAAGGGCGTTGTTGGCCATGGTTTACCTTTGGTAAGTGACGATTGATTCGTGAGACGTGAAGACACGGATTCACGTTTCAAGTTTCACGTTTCAAGTTTCAGAAATGGTGCGCCCGCCGGGAGTCGAACCCAGATCAATGGCTTCGGAGGCCACTATTCTATCCATTGAACTACAGGCGCACGAAAAGCCGGGTTTTATAAGCCTATCCGTTCTTGGCTTCAAACTCTTTCATGAACGAAATCAGCGCGTCCACGCCGGCCGGAGGGAAGGCGTTGTAGATCGAGGCGCGGATGCCGCCGACGGAGCGGTGGCCCTTGAGTCCCTTGAGGTTTTTCTTGGAGGCTTCCGCAATGAATTTTTCCTCCAGCTCCTCGGTCGGCAGGCGCCAGGTGACGTTCATGTCGGACCGGTATTCCTTGATCGCGGTGCCCTTGTAGAAGCCGGTTTCGTCGATGGCGGCGTAGAGCTTGGCGGCCTTTTCGGCGTTCTGCTTCTGCATGCCGTCGAGTCCGCCCTTGGCCAGCAGCCAGCGGGTGACGAGGCAGAGGATGTAGACGGGGAAGGTCGGTACGGTGTTGTAGAGCGAGTTTTCCTTAATGTGCGTCGCGTAGCGGAACATGGTCGGGACGGTCGCCGGGCAGCGTTCGGCCAGTTCGTTCTTCATGACCACCAGCGTGAGGCCGGCCGGGCCGAGGTTTTTCTGCGCGCCGGCGTAGATCAGGCCAAACTTGGAGGCGTCGATCGGCTTGGAGAGGATGTCGGACGACATATCGGCGACCAGCGGGGCCTCGGAGTTGGGGAATATCTTCCATTGCGCGCCGGAGATGGTTTCGTTCGAGGTGATGTGCAGGTAGGCCGCGCCGGGCGTCAGCTTCAATTCGCCGACCGACGGCACGCGGGTCGGAATCTCCTTGCCGCAATCGGCGGCAATGTTGACCTTGCCGATGAGCTTGGCTTCCTTGATCGCCTTGGAGGCCCATTCGCCGGAATTGGTGTAGTCGGCCACTTGGCCCGCGCCGAGCAGGGTGATCGGCACCATGGCGAACTGGGTGGAGGCGCCGCCGGTCAGGAACAGGACGCTGTAGCCGTCGGGCAGGTTGAGCAGCTTCTTGACGTTGACGATGGTTTCGTCGTGGATCGCGGAATATTCCTTGCCGCGGTGGCTCATTTCCATGATCGACATGCCGCTGCCCTTGTAGTCCAGCATTTCGGCCTGCGCTTCTTTCAAGACCTCTTCCGGCAAAACCGCCGGACCTGCGGAGAAGTTGTATGCTCTCATTGCTTCGGTACCTTCCGTTTGGGGTTAAATTTGCATGGGAACGAACGCTAGCAATTCGCCCAAGGCGCTCCAAGCGGGAAATCGAGCGCGTTTTATCGATTCGGGGCGGCGGGAGGTCAAACGGCCAGCCCCGCGGGGATCAGATGTTTACCTGGTAGTGCGTGCTACGCCCGCCACCGAGAGGTATGAACACCTCTTTGGTCACGAGATCCTGTAGATCGCGGGTGGCCGTGGGCTTGGTGGTTTTGGCGATTACCGTGTATTTTTTCGCCGTCATGCCGCCAACGAACCCGGATGGCCCTTCCTTGAGCATCCGGCGCACAACATTCAGCTGCCGTTCGTTGAGCTGATCCTTAATACGATCAAACAGCCGGGTTTTTTTCAGTGTGAACTCGATTTCAACTTCGGTTTGTTTCTGGGCATTCAGCAACGTTCGTACAAACCACTCAACCCAATCGGTGGCATCATCGGATTGCTGGGCCCGTTTTATGGCAGCGTAATAGCCGGCCCGATCCGCGTCGATGGAGCGGGACAAGCTGAGCAGGGCGGGCCGCCCCAGTCCTTGCGACAAGGCCTTTTCAGCAAGCGCCCTCCCTATGCGTCCGTTTCCGTCTTCGAAAGGATGAATGGATTCAAAATAAAGATGCGCTATTGCCGATCGTACCGGCGCGAAACAGATCCCCTCCCCGGCTCCGGGAGCCGTATTGTTAAACCACTCAACAAAGCGCTTCATCTCGCCGGGAATCTGTTTTGATGGCGGAGCTTCGTAATGGACCAGTTCATTGCCTACGGGGCCGGAAACAATGAGCATCGGTTCGGCGTGTGACCGCCATGTACCCGCCTTGATTCGGGGAGTCCCCATCATCAGCATGGAATGCCACTCGAACAGCATCTTCCGACTGAGTGGCCTGGCAAAGTCATTCCGAACACACACCATCAGTTCGGCGATTCCTTTCGCGCGGCGGTCACCGACCCGGTTGGGCTGCATATTGAGCCCAAGGTTGTTTCTGATGGAAGACATCACATCCGGACGGCTGATCATTTCACCCTCGATCTCAGAGCTTTTAACCGCCTCTGCAACCATGAGGTCGATAATCGCTTCGGTTTTGACGGACTCCGGCAGTGTCGAGAGCAGGCCGTCGACGCGGCCTGCTTTTTCAGTATAGCTAAGAATGTGATTCTGAATCCCTGTCAGGTCATATTGGAAGACCGGCCATTTATCCCGTTGCCAAATATATTTCATGAGCCGTTTATGTCAGATAATCGGCTCATAAAAAAGTAATATATCGAGCCGATTAGGAGCGCGGTTCGGCTCATGGATAGTTGCTTCCTTCGTATTTTTCTACCTGCAACCAAGAGGCGTTGATCAATCTTTTGCCCGGATCATGGTCAGCAGCATCTTGAAGGGCTGCTCCGCCGCCTGGACATCGTGCGGGATGTGGGCCGGCATGATGATCATTTCGCCTTCCTTCACCGTATGGAGTTCGCCGGCAATGATGAACGCGCCCTGGCCCTCCACCACCTGCACGACGGCGTCGAACGGCGAGGTGTGCTCGCTGAGTCCCTGCCCCTGGTCGAACGAAAAGAGCGTAATGTTCCCCGTTTCCTTCTTCAGCAGGATTTTGCTGACCACCGCGCCCGGGGCGTAGGCGATCTCGTTCTTCAGGTTCAATGCTTTGCCTTTTAGGTTTTCCATGGTCCGGGTTCCTTTCTAGTGCTTAGTGCCTCGTGCCTAGTGCTTGGTGCTTAGTGCCTCGTGCCTCCTGCCTCGTGCCTAGTGCCTGTACTCAAGCAATCCGTTCTGTTTTCATCATCTCGCCGTCGAGGCTGATGGTCACTTCTTCCACGACCAGATCCCGCCGCCCGCTGGCGGCGTGGGCCTGTTTCGTAATCATGGTCAGGCCGCCGCAGCACGGCACCTGCATGCGGACGATGATCACCTTGGGAATGGCGTTTTGCGCCATGATCGCGGCCAGCTTTTCAACATAGCCCTCGGTGCGGTCGAGCTTCGGGCAGGCGACGACGAGCGAACGGCCGCGCACAAAGCGCCAATGGACGTCCGGCGAGGCCACCGGCGCGCAGGTGCTCAAAACCACCAGCTCCTTGCCGGCAAAAAACGGCGCGTTCGGCGGAACGAGGTGCAGCTGGATCGGCCACTGGTCGAGGTCCGAACGGATGACTTGTCCAGATATGGATTCCGCCTTGGGTTTTTCCGCCTTCGGCTGGTTGCCAAACCGCAACTGCATGCCCGGGCATCCACCCGTTTTTGGCTGGGGAGCGGGGGCTGTTTTTTCCTTGGCCTCATGTTCGTCCGCCGCGTGGAGCATGCGCTTGACGGCCTCTTCGCCGCCTAGGGTGCGGACGTGCGCGATCGTCTCGCGTTCGTCGAATTCGTCGGCTTCGCGCTCGATGACCTGCAACGCCCCGGTCGGGCAGGCGCCGACGCAGTCGCCAAAGCCGTCGCAATACTGCTCCTTCACCAGCTTCGCCTTGCCGTTGACCAGCTGTAGCGCGCCCTCCGCGCACCCGACGATGCAGTCACCGCAGCCGTTGCAGAGTTCCTCGTTGATTTCGATGATCTTCCGTTTCATGTCCGTCTCCTTGTCCGAAGTGTTGGACACACGTTGCCATACCCCGCTCACGCGTTCCTTGACGAGGGTCAAGAAAGGAAAATAAAGCGGCCAACGGAGGGGGGCTACGCCTTTTTCGTGGCGACCGGCCGGCGGCGGTCGGGGAAGCAGGCGCGGCAGATTTCGCAGTCGGTGCCGTCGCAGCTGCGTGCGGTGCAGTGTTCGCGGCCATAGGTGATGATCTGCAAATGCAGCTTTTCCCACTGCTCCGGCGGCCAGAGCTTTTTCAGGTCGGCCTCGGTCTGTTCGACGTTTTTGCCGTTGGTCAGCCCCCAGCGCTGGGCGAGGCGGTGGATGTGCGTATCGACCGGGAAGGCGGGTTTTTTGAAGGCGTGGATCATCACCACGCTGGCGGTCTTGTGGCCGACGCCGGGCAGGCGTTCCAGCTCCCCGAACGTGCGCGGCACCTCGCCGCCAAACTCGCGCACCAGCATTTCCGAGAGCGCCTGGATGTTCTTGGCCTTGCCGTTCGCCAGCCCGCAGGTCGCGATGCACCTCTTGATTTCATCTACAGAGAGTGCCGCCATTTTTTCCGGGGTGTCGGCCTTGGCAAAAAGGGCGGGGGTGACCAGGTTCACGCGCTTGTCCGTGCACTGCGCCGAAAGCAGCACCGCGATCAGCAGGGAGAAGGCATCGGTATGAGCGAGCGGGATCGGGATCTCCGGATAAAGATCGTCCAGCTTCCGGGCAATGAATGCGGCGCGCTCTTTTTTGGTTTTCATAAACGTTCGTAGTTCCGCCTTCAGGCGGCTCACTGGATTGGCCGCCTAAAGGCGGAACTACAAACCCTTTCTTTTCGGGCGTTTCAGGATGCGAGACGCACAAGCGGCGAGGGGACTACGTACACGTGAGCAATGCCGTCCCCCACTGCCGACGGTCTATTGCAGGGGGTCAATTTTTTCAAGCGGCAACTGTTTTCTGGCTCTGGTCCAGTCTTCGAGAAGCTCCGCTTGGTGGACAGTTGCCCATTCGATCACGAGACCAAGGGCTCTTGGGGGGAAAGAGCCCGCGAATACGGAGAGATGACCGATATCAACCAGGATTTCGTGGTCACCGTAAAACGCATGGAAATGAGGGGGGTTGTGGTCATCGAAGAACATCTTGATCACAATTCCGAAAAATCTCGAAATCTCAGGCACAAGCGGCCTCTGGCTTTAGGGATGGAAAGAGTTCTTCCGGGTGTTTTCCGGTCACATCCATGTACAAGGAGTCGGGGCAGAGGTCAATTTGGTCGCCCCAGATTAGTTCTCCAGTTGACCCGATCTGCACCTTTCTAAATTCATCGTACTCCTTCCAGGAGGAGAACACCCCTTTGCCGACGAGGCCGGACAAATCCGCGGTGCCTGAAACGCCATCGGAAAATGTTAGGTTCAGCTGGTAGTTTTCAAGGATATTTACTTTTGTAATTCTTTGCATACGAGGAATGTACCAAGGTATCACCGGCTATGCAAGCATTGGCTTTTTCTCCGCCAGTGGCTGTGTTTGGGAGGTCAAGCGCAAGGGCGACACTCCTAATGGAGGGCTCCCGCTGTTGTGCTATCCGTACGGAAAATAGAAAGCGACTGGACTGGAGTTCCATAGTTTCCATATTCATGTGTTTGTAGTTCCGCCTTCTGGGGGCTAAGTGGACTGGCCGCCTGAAGGCGGAACTACAAACCCTTTATTTTCTCATTTCACCCCGACGACGTAGGCGATCCAGGCGAGGGTGTTTTCGTAGTTTTTGCGCAGGCGGAAGGTTTCGTCGGATTCGCCTTGGGCGTTGAAGTCGTGCAGGTAGGCTTCGGTTTTGGAGAAGCCGGCTTCGCGCAGGATTTCTTGGAGTTCGGGCAGGGTCCAGAGGCGCCAGTCGTAGGTGAAGGCCTTGTTGATGGGGCCGTAGCCGGGCACCTTGAAATGGATGTGGCAGACGGTTTCGTGGGTGATGGGGTTGTATGCGGCCTGCTCCCAGATGTAGTCGAAGTCGGAGATGCGCACTCCTTCGGGGGTGGTGAAGCCGGGGATCGTGCGGATGTCGTCGCTCTTGGCCATGCCCGCTTCGGTGCCGCCGTAGATGTCGAGAACGAAGAGGCCTTCGTCGTTCAGGGCATCATGCACGCAGCGGAAATAACGGCGCAGGGTTTCGCGCTGCTTGAAGACGCAGAAGGAAAAGTTGAGGGCGTAGGCGATATCGACCTTGGGCGTTGCGGTTGCGAGCACGTCGCCGCAGAGCAGGTGCAGGCGGCCTTTTTGTTCGTCCGAGAGTTTGGCGGCGTTGTATTCGATGCCCCAGTCGAGGGTCGGTTGGTGGAAGTCGATGCCCCAGGCTGCGTGCCTTGGGTTGCGCGCGACCCAGCGGCAGGCGAGCTTGGCGGTACCGCAAAAATCCTCGCGGACGGCCAGGGGCGCGCGCTTCCAGTGCCGGGCATAGACGCGTTTGCCGAAGTCGAGGTCGGTGTCGGCATTTTGGACGGAGGCTTCGTAGAGTCCGTGGAGGTCGGGCTGTTTTTTGCGGGGCTTGGTCATGGGCTCACATGTTCTGGGTGTAGATGGAGCGGAGCCCTTCGATGAGGTGCTCGTTGGCGCAGAGGACGGTGGCCCCGTGCAGGTCGGTCTTGCTCGGGTAGAGCGAAAGCAAGGCGCCGGCCTGTTCGGCGATCAGCCCCGCCGCAGCGTAGTCCCACAGGTAGATGCTGGTTTCGAGGAACCCGTCGGCCGTGCCCGCCGCCACGTGGCAAAGGTCGAGGGCGGCGGCGCCGTTGATGCGCACCTTCTGGGTGTTAAGCGCCAGCATCTCGAACAGCTCGAAATGGGCATGGCGGGCATGCTCCATGTGCTTGGAGAGCCCGGTGCAGACCAGAGCGTCGTGCAGGTGGCGGGTGGGCGCGACGCGGATCGGTTCGCCGTTTAGCTTGGAGGGTTGCTCGATGTGCGCGGTGTAGTATTGCCCGAATTCGGGCGCAAAGACGCAACCGGCCAGCACCTTCTGGTTCCGGCGCACCGCAACCGAGCAGCACCAGTAGGGGAAGCCGTGGGTGTAGTTCATCGTTCCGTCGATCGGGTCGATGATCCATTCATAGTCGGTGGCTCCGTTGGGGCGGGCGTTTTCCTCGCCGAGGATGCCGTGTTCGGGGAATTCCTGGGCGATGACGCCCTCGGCGATCTTCTGGCACTCGACGTCGAGCACCAGCTTGACGTCGTGGGTGAAGACTTCGTTGGCCTCGGTGCGGCGGTGCTTGTTTTCCAAGGCGTGCCGCCCGGCGGCGTCGGCGGCGCAGATGGCCACATCGAGCAGGTGGGTAAGCGGTATGTTTTCCATCCGCGCATTAAGCGGAACCTAGACTGGCAGGGCAATCGCAATCGGTGGAACAATAACCGTTCATGATGCGGAATGTGTGGCCACGTATCGAGCCGCTGGCATCGTGTTATTTTTTTTGATTCGAGGTGGTGTCGACTTCTTCCTGAGCGGTTTTGGAATCAATCGGGTAGTAGTTGAATTCCGGGGGCCAGATCAGGCGGGTGCCATGTTCCTTGCGCGCCTTGACAAAGCGGGCAGCGAGACTTGCGACAATAGATGCAGCGGGGATGTCCATGTCTTCGGCTAAGTTGGCCAAGGCTTTCTTTTCTTGTTCTGAAAGACGATAGGTTTGTTGTTCGGTTTTCTTCACGACTGTCTCCTAGTGACAAAGCTACACAGAGAAGGGAGGAATAAACCGAAAAATTTAGATTGACATTGACTGCCATAGAGAGTCTTGTGCGGAAATCTCTTTTTCGATTTGGCAATGGTTTCACATTGGCCGATAAAAAAAGAGTTGAATGCACAAACAGGGGGAAATGGAATGCTCAAGAAACTTTTGGCGGGTTTGACGCTTCTCGTGTGCATATCGGCATATTCTCAGGTTGGCACGGCCGCCACCGATACCGTCGATAGCATCTACGGGCTGGAAGCGCTGTTCGTTGAGCAGCAGTACCAATTCCTTCCCATCGGTCCGCCGGCCGAGGATGTTTTGGTCCAGCCGTACGGCTCGGTGCTTACCGTGGATTGGAAAGGATTTCCGGAGGCGTTCGCCAAACGGATGTATGCAACGATGGATTCCAATGGCTTTCCGCTCTACAAGGTTTCTGTCTACGAAGATCCGGCTACCCGCGAAACCGTCTTTTTAAACTCGTACGGTGCCGAGGTGTACCGGTTGCCGCCCGAAAAGGGCTACGACCCGTATGCGTGGCAGAAGGCGACGTTCAACCTTGGGCAGGGACAGGTGCTCGACGAATTCCATCGGTGGATCTACGACCCGGCACACGTTGCCGCCAAGTTCACGCTGATTCCAGAAGTGTTCCATGCGGACTATCTGGCGGCGCAGCAAGAGGAATCGATGCGGGCTTTGGCCATGGTGCCGATGGCGGTGATGGCCGCCTTGGAAGGGGAAGCGCAAGCAGTTGTCCAGATGGTGCTGGATACAAACGGGTTGGTGGAAATCAGCCTATCGCTACCTGAATCCTTCGGGAAGCATGTGGAGATCTTCAGCAAGGACAACCTTGTCTATTCCCCTGCGTGGGAGGTGGCCGCCGGTTGGATTCCTACCTACGGATATTCAATGGTTTCGTGGAGCGATCCCTCATCTGGCAACCTGGACTACAGGTACTATATTGTTTCGGATGCCGATATGGATTCGGATGGGGACGGGTATTCCGATCTTCGGGAACACTACATCACCGGCACCGACCCGGATGTCTTCAACTTCTGCGATGTGGACAACGACGGCCTGCACGATTGGTGGGAAACCAAGCTCTTCGGCAACTTGGATTGGAATGGAACGGACGACTTCGACCACGACGGATTGCAGAACAACGAGGAGCTGTTCTGGGTTGTCGGCGAAGCGCCGCGGATGTACACCGATCCTTCCCTTTTCGACACGGATGGCGACGGACTGGGCGATGGCGCAGAACTGCATGGTTCTCCGCCGACCGATCCCTTGAATGGCGATGCCACCCCTCCGGTGGTTTCCATCATTTTACCTACAAACTCCATAATTACGATACTTTAACTTTGGCGGAGACTTGGATATGCCTTTCAGCAACAAAATAAAATCGGGTGTTTGCCAAAGGAGCGTTTTCAGCAATGTGGCCGGGCTGACGACTCTTGGCTTAGCACTCCTGCTCAACATAATCCAAGCGATTGCAGAGGAATCAGTATGTTGGGAACAACTGGTTGAAGTTGAAGGACATGATGAGTATGAATGGGAATGCTGGTATGATTGGGATGAATCATCCTACGAGATTTGCGATTGGGTGCCCTACTGGGTCGAGGGCGATGAGGAATGGCAAACGGTTTGTACAAAAATATCATCGAGTACGGAGCCGATCGATACCGCCACGGGAAACAACTATTTTACCGAGCCTCGGCTTTATGTCCCCTGTCCGGGACTCCCGTTGCAGCTGAACCTGAAATACCAAAGCAAATCCAGCCAAAGCCTGGGGATGCTGGGCAAGGGCTGGGTGCATAGCTACGAGTGGTTTGCCGACACCCAAGCCAGCCAGGCCGTTGTGTATACCGGGTTGGGTGGTAGGTGCAGTTTCGAGCACAACGCCGACGGAACATACGCGGCTTCCGGCGCGAATGGCTGGACGTTTCGAACCAACGCCAACGAATATGTCCTGGGTTTGCCTGCAGGGGTCGAATATGTCTTCAACACCAATGGTTCGCTGGCAACCATCCGGGATGCATGGAGCAACCGGGTGGATTGTGCCTACGATGGATATGGTTGCCTTTCGGCCGTTATGCACTCCAATGGACGGAGCTTGGTTTTCAGCAATGAATGGGATGTCGCGCTCGTCGATTGGCGCATTGCATCGGTTTCGGTCTCAAACGGGGCATCGCTCGTATTCAGCTACAACGGCGACGGCCAGTTTACCCAGGTTGTCGAACAGGTGGGTGCCGACAGCCATGTTTCAACCTATGCCTATCAGGATGGCTTTCTCACGAACCGGGTAGACGGGGCGGGACATAACTATGCCTATGGATATGGAACCAACAACGTTGGCGGGCTGACGGGAAAGGGCACCCATCTCTCAGTTGACGGCTACTATGCGCATGACGTCGAATATGTCGATAGCTATACAACGGACGTCATCTATGACACCCGGGGAATGGATCAGATCTACCGCTATTCGCGCAACGAAAACGGCACGCTCAGCGCCAGATACGGCCCAGCGGAATACAGTTGGGATGTTGCGAGCCGGGGGATCCGCTACACCTATGCCCCCAACGGAGCCGATATAGCCTCAACCACGCTGTTCGACAACAGCACGGCGGCGACGTGGTCCGAATGGATGCTGTATGACGGCAATCACAACGTAACCAACTATGCCGTCGCCTACGGCTCGACGAGTCCCGTCCAGCAATGTTCCATCGAGTACGACCCCGTCTACGAGCTGCCCTCGGCTATCGAGCTTGCCGATGGATTGCGCATCGAGGCGGTCTACACCAATGCTTCGCCTCTGGTTGTGAAGGAGTTTTATGATGGCTCAAACAGCTTTGATACCTGCTTCGGTTATGGCGCGGACGGCCTGCTTCGATCTATCACAAATGCCAACAAACATGTCATGGCTTTCGGGTACGATGCCCAAGGCAACATGACGGAGATGGCCTTGGCCATCGGCCCCTCCATCACCAATGGCTACGATGCCTTGGGCTATCTGAACCGTTCCGAGCTGTTGGCCGAAAACGGGGCGTCCAGCGGGCGAATTTTCCACGCGGACCGCGATGCCAAAGGACGGATTCTACAATTCGCATTTCCCGACAACCTGACGGAATCGTATGCCTACAATGCGATGGGCTACCTCACGAACACCGTGGATCGGGCCGGGCGCGCCACCGAATATACCTATGCCCCAGGCCGGACGCTCATGTCCATAACGCGCTATCTGGAAGAAGCGGGGAGCAATGTTCCGGTGCGCATCTCCGCCGATTATGACCAGCAGATGAATACCCTGGCCATTACCGAACCGCGCGGAAGATATGTCGAGAGCTACCAGTTCGACATCCAGGACCGGGTGGTGGCCGTGACCAACATCGAACAACAGGTCATGACGGTGGACTATGCGCTGGGCAACGCCATCGAAAAGATTGTGCGCTTCGACGGGACTTCGCTCACCAATGCGTACGACCATGCCGGACGAAACACCATGTTCAGTTATTTCGCGGCGGGCGCTTTGCAACCGACCACCACGGTTGCCTTGGACTACTATGACGACAACATGCTCAAGACTGTCGGCGATGGAACCAGCATGGTTTCTAACTCCTACGACCGGCTCAACCAGTTGACCATGATGGAATCCGTCAATCCTGCGCTGCACTACAGCGAAAGCCATGAATACGACCCGGTTGGAAACACCACCTCGTCCGACCTCTTCTACCTCAACAGCTACCAGCAAGAGGTGCATCTCGCCACGACCAATACCTACGACGAAGCGGAACGGCTGGAAACCCGGGGCAGCCACGCCTATGTCTACAACCCCGAAAACGATCTGCTCGCCACCGTCTCCAATACGGTCGATGGAATCGCCACATCGTATGCTTACGACCTCATGGATCGTGTCACCAACATCACCCACCGGACTGCCAGCCGGGCGTTGATCCGTTCGCTGGACTATGCCTACGATGCCGCAGGCATGATCACCAACAAAACCATCGTAGACGATGCGTCCAGCTTCGTTTCGCACGCCTACCGGTACGACTCGCTCGACCGCCTGGGCGGCGAAACCCGCACCGCAACCGGCTCGCCTGCCCGTTCCACGGAATATTCCTACGACCTCGCCGGGAACCGCCTAACAAAGACCATCGATGGCCTCGGCTCCGCCTACACGCTGGGAACCGGCAACCTTCTCGCATCCACGAAAACGATCTATGCCATCGACTATCAAGGCACCTCCTCCGAACCCATCGGCACCGACATCCGCTGGGGTGAACTCTGGGTCAGCAACGCCGCCGCGCAGGCCGGTTATGTCCCCCGAATCGACGGTGGAAGTTTTTGGATCGACGATCTGGCACTGGTGCCCGGCACCAACCGGCTTGTCGCCGCCATCCGCGACCAGGCCGGCAACATGGGATTTGCGACCAACACCGTCTACCTTTCCGCCGCGAACACGCTCGCCCAGTACCAATACGATGCCGCCGGATGCCTGACCAATCTCAACGGCACCGCCTTGGCATGGGACGAGCGCTACCGCCTCGTCAATGTAGACGGAGCTTCCAGCTCCGTTGCGTACGCCTACGACGTGCTTGGCCGCAAATCCAGCCGCACTGAATCCTCCGTCACCGAGCACTACCTCTACGACGGCGACCACGTCCTCGCCGACCTTTACGGCAGCCTCTGGCAGCATCGCGTCTACGCCTACGGCCCCGGCATCGACAACATTCTCACCATGACCGTCTACCCCGACGGATCGTCGAGCGGCACCACCTATCACTACCTCAAGGATCTACAGAACAGCGTCATCGCGTTGACCGATGCCAGCGGCAACGTCGTCGAATCCTACGAATACGACGCCTACGGCAACACGCGGGTCTTCAACGCTTCTGGCACGGAACTCGCCACCTCCGCCTACGGCAACCGCTATGCTTTTCAAGGCCGCGAAATCGACTGGGCCACCGGCCTCTACTATTTCCGTGCCCGGTGGTACGATCCCGGAGCCGGTCGCTGGGTAAGCAATGACCCAATCGGGATTGCTGGTGGGATGAATCTGTATGCGTTCTGCGAAAATAATCCCGTTAACTTTGTTGATCCATTTGGTTTGGAGCGAAAAAATGGGGAAGAGTATTTAGACAAGATTAGGGCTTTTATTGATGCTGGGAGAATTGCGGCTGATCAGCGATGGTGGGTGCCACGGGCATATACGGATATGGCGGGTGGCTTAGCCTTGCATAGCGGGCCTTGGTCTCCTTTGGATTTAAAGGGACAAGGGTCTCAAGACACATATTGCGTAGATGATGAAGAGATGGAAGCCGATGAGTTCGGAAATTATCTTGCTGGATACTATGCGGGATATACTGAGAATCCATTACTTTATATTGGAGTCAGAGTTGGTGGCTGGGCTTGGGCTACCGGAAATTCTATAAGAAGAGGTGGTGGTGAATCATTTCGTGATGAAGGGAGTGCGCCGTATATCAAGAACGGGCGAAATAGGGGGCGGAAAAATGCGCAGAAATAGAATACGATACCTCAGTTTTTTTGCTATTGGTGTATTAGTGGCCTATGTTTCAATTTATTGGTTTTGTCCAAAGAACTATAGAAGATATTTTGTAAAAGAACGAATGAATCAATTCACTTGTATGTCAGAAGATCTTTTAAGCACACATCATGGATTTCGGGTATATAGACTGGTGTTCTCAAGTAAATACATATTTGAACCTCAAATCCCGATGTCTGAAGATAAGAAAGCAAGGTTAGAAGAGTTTATGTCAAAAAATTCAATTCGTATTCTTCGAGTGGATGCTGATAGTGGAAGCGTTGCGTGGTCATACGCCCCTCTCCGAACCTTTTATTCATACGTATACGATAAAAACTTTTCAATTACTGATTTATCGGTTGGAGAGACGCTCACTTCGCTAGGTTGTTCTTGGTATTACATCCGCTAAAGAGTTAGAGTGTCACTCATAAGAAGTGGGGTCTTAACATTCAACATTTGAACCATGAGTGATTATTCGATCATAACTACTGCTGTTGAAGGATCGGCTATTCGACGAAGCTTTTACGTATCTAAGCTACGAGTTCTTTTCATTAGGTCATTCGTTCTTTCAATTCTAACCCCAACAGTTTTTTTTCTATGCTTATGTGTCTTTGTGCTGTGGTTGATTCAGATGGGGTGATGATGATGGCGGGGTCATGATGGTGGGGCAGAGATGGTGGGGTCATTCAACATTCAACAGGTACAATCTTTTTAGAATCGAGGAGATTTGAATGAATGGGTTTTTGAAAGCACTGGTTGTGATGCCGATGGTTTGGGCATGGCTTGTTGCCTCTTCGCATGGCCAGCAGCCGACCGCCGCACGCGACCCATCGTCGGCGCCTAAAGTCGAACCCCAGCCCCGCGCCCCGAGGATTATCGACCGCCAGGCGGAAGAAAAGCGGGAGGCGGCCAGAAGGAATGCGCCGGTGGGAATCAACCCGAACCGGGTGCGCGAAGGGGTGCCCGGCCATGTTCCGGCTTCCCGTTCCGAGACCGATTGGATGGAGGAGGCGGAACACTGGCTGAAAGGGATGGCTTCCTCCGAAAATCCACCGCCATTTATTAACGGGCGCATTGCTTCCCTCCTGCTAAAGAATCCCGCCCGCCTCGACGAGGCGGGCGAGTGGATCGAGAAGGCGAATGCCGAGAACGATCCGAATGCCCCTCGCCTCCTCGAAGAACTGGCGGAAGCCCGGAGGAAACATGGGCCGCTTCAAACCGGTCTGTTGGTCAAGACGCCCGGTGTGTGTCCGGGGTACACGGTGCTGGCTACAAAAGGCTGCGATACAACCCTCCTAATTGACAATGATGGAAACATTGTTCACCAGTGGAAGCACCCCGGACGCGCAACCTCGATGGTGGCCTATCTTTTACCGAACGGAAACCTGTTGCATACGGTTGATGCGCCCGTGGGTGACGGAGAGGCTATGGATGAACGCAAGCGCGGTGCAATGGTGGAAGAGCTTTCGTGGGATGGGGATCGGGTTTGGGAGTTTGAAATGGGGACGCCCGGGTTGAAGATCCATCACGACATCGAACGCCTGCCGAACGGCAACACGTTGATGATTGTTTCGGAACGAAAGAGTAGCGAGGAGTGTTTGGCGGTTGGTAGGAATGTTGAATCGCTACCGGGCGGGGAACTCGTTGTGGATGCGATCTATGAAGTGAAGCCCACGGGAAACTCGGGAGGGGACGTGGTTTGGCGGTGGTCGCCTTGGGATCATTTGATTCAAACGAAGGACGAAAATCTACCCAATTTCGGGGTGCCTTCGGCCCATCCAGATCGCATAGACGTCAATCAGGTTCGTGTCGGGAGGGTCAACTCCGATTGGTTGCATGTAAATTCGGTGGCCTATAACGAGGAGTGTGACGCAATCATGATCTGCGCCCACGCGCTCGGAGAAATCTGGGTGGTTTCGCACAAGACCGGGGAACTGGTGTACCGATGGGGGAATCCCCAGATCTACGGGATGGGAACTCCGGCGGATCGAAAACTGTACAACCACCACGATGCGCACTGGATACCAAAAGGTCTTCGGGGAACCGGCAACATCCTCATATTCAACAATGGCATGAACCGTCCAGACGGAGACTACTCGTCTGTTCTGGAGATCGAAATGCCGCCGGTGGAAAATGGACGTTGGTCACATGGTCCGGACAGCGCGTTTTCCCCATGCCTGCCGGTTTGGGAATATGCAGGCACGCCGAAGGAAGCTATGTATTCCCCTGCCGTGTCGGGTGCCCAACGACTGGATAATGGGAATACGTTGATTTGCATCGGGGTTGGAGGAACCCTTTTGGAGGTTGATCCGTCTGGCGGGATTGTATGGAAGTTCGTGAACCCGATCACAAACAAGTCACGGCCTCCCCGACCAAGCCCCGGCCCTTCGCGCCGACCCGAGTTGCTTGGAGGATCGAAGAACGCGTTGTTTCGGACGTATAAACATGCTCCCGTCTACGCGGCGTTTGCCGGGCGCAACCTGGTGTCCAAGGGGATCGTGGAGGATGCGGCGACGTCTGGGAATCCGGAGGAATAGATGCGATTGATCTGTTTAGTGGTGCTTGTGCTGTCGCTGCAATCCCATGCTGGTTTGTCGTGGGAGTCGAAGTCAATAAGACTGACGGCTGCGCCAGAACAATCCTCGGCGGATGTGGAATTTTTCTTTCAGAATTCGGGTTCGGATACCGTGGTTATCAATGAGGTCAAATCGTCTTGTGGTTGTACCACGGCAGCCATAGATAAAAAGGTCATCGGTCCAGATGACCATGGCAGCATCAAGGGGCATTTCAACTTCGGCCCGAGGGAGGGGCTGCAGCAACAGCGGTTTGAGGTTTGCTACGCCGATGGAAAGAGCGATGTCTTGGATCTGGCGGTGGAAATACCTGCGGTTTATGTGCTTTCAACCCGGGTTCTCAACTGGTCGTTGCGCGATGGTGGCCTGAAAACATGCCATTTGATCAATGTCACCGGCGATGCAGTGGTGGTTGATTCCGTTCAATCATCCAGCCCGTTGTTCCATGCGGAAATCGCGGAAATAATCGCGGGATTTGAATACGACGTGAAAGTTTCGCCGAAAGAGGGCTTCAAGTCCGGGAGATCCATTATCTCCATCGCAACAAAGCCTATTCGTGGCGGGAAGCCGAAAACCTACAGGATCTATGCCTTGATCCATTAAGAGGATGTGTTTCGTGCGGAAAACGAGGATCGGTCTCAACTTTCAAGATTTGGGCGATGCCTACTTGGCAATGGTATTGTCGAACGAGGAGTCGAGCGCGCGCGGCGGGCTGAAGACAATGTTGGCGATGATCGCCTTCTTTAGGTTGGCCCGTTTGGAGAGATTGAACGAGAGGGTGCCGGCGCTCTTGCTGCGCAGGAGGGGGCTGGAGGGCATGCGCAGTCCGTGCGAGCCGGCGAAGGCCTTGCCG
>JBGSLE010000529.1:0-4110 GCA_041740875.1 Pontiella sp.
CACCGGACGCGTGGTCCGCTGCTGAATCCGCTCGACCAAAGCCCCGGCCCCGGCGGCGATATGGTCCTGCACGCCCGTCACGCCTTCGCGCGAGACGCAATAGATGAAGCCGCTGGCGCGGCCGACGATCTTGCCGATCCGCTCGTCGGGCGTGGTTGGCGTCACTAGCTGGATCTGGTTGAGGTGGTTTTCGGCCAGCGCCTTGCGGTACGGCCCCGCCTCCTCGAAGGGAAGATCAAGCAGCAGGAAGCCGTCGATGCCCGCCGCGGCCGCCGCGCGGATCGATTCATCGAACCCCCGGGCAAGCAGCGGGTTCATGTAGGCGTAGAAAATCAGCGGGATCTCCGAGCGTTCGCGTATCTTGGCCACGCACGCCATCACCCCGTCGAAGGTCGACCCCGCCTCCAGCGCGCGCGTCGCCGCCTCCTGGTTGACGCGGCCGTCGGCCAGCGGATCGGAAAACGGCAGGCCCAGTTCGACGACATCGACCCCGGCGGCCTCCAGCCGCAGCACGATATCCACCGTATCCTCCATGTTGGGATCCCCGGCGGAGAGGTAGGCGATGAATCCCTTCTTGCCCTGTTTTTTCAGCTCGTCAAACTTCCGGTCAACCCTGGTCTTTTTCATGTGGTAATCCTGTGTTGGGGAAAAATCCATCAAGCGGCAACGGGGCGGCATTCTACCCACCGCAAAGGCAAGGCAAAGCACAAATCCCGTATTTTCAACCGCCCCGATTGAACCGCCGCTACATGCCGGGCGCATTCACCGGAATTGCCCAGAGGGTGCGGCGAAACGCTCAGCCTAGCCTGAAGGTGGCCCTCGTCCGCGCGTAATAATGGCAGGGTTCAGGCCGTTATTTGCACTCCTCATTTCAAGGTTCAATCGTGGACGATCCCCAAACGTCCATCGACATCTCATAAAGGCATCTCCCTTCGACAGAAGTTAGGCTGGGTGAAGCCATAACGAGCCAACTCGCTCCTTCGCCAACACGTCGCTTGGTGTAGAAATGAAGTGAACATGAAATCACTCCCCCAACACCGTTGTCTGGTCGTCCGACCGTGTAGTGTGCAATGAACCGGTCACCCCAGTGCAGATCGGCATGGGTCGTCTTCAAGTGCTTCTCGATGAAGAGATCCTTTGACGTATCGACATCGGCGCGAATCCACCACCCGGGGCGATGCCGTTCCAAAATGTCACCGCCCGTGTGGAGCCAATAGATCGACTTCACGATTTTGGTGAGAGTCTGGTTTATAGGTAGACGCGTAAGGTCGATAGCTTCATCCCCTTCCATAAAGGATCGGAGTAGGTTCAAACGATGCCTGCCCTTCTTAGGATCATGCAAATGCATCTGCATCTGTCGGTCCAACGCAAGAAGATCAGGATCAGACTGCTCTCTATTATGCAAGATCGAGTCTTGGTTGAGACGAAGTGACAGAAGCACACTAAAGAGGAAGTCCTCATCGGAAGATGAGTTGTTGCAATGTTTACACACGGGAAATGTGAAGAACTCTGAGTCATGGCTCCTGCTTGCCGATGGGAACAGGACTTTGGGAGGTAGATGGTCTCTGTCGTTCGCCACACGCTTAGCACAAACGATGCAGGGAGCCCCACCTCGTCTCCAGTCGCGGAGAAGCCGCTGATGAATCCGCTTTAGATCACGATATCTGTCGTCATTTTGCGCTGTCACCTGGTCAGGTGATTGAGGGCTACTCATAATGGCTCCACATCCGTATCACTTTCACGGTGCGGAACTCTTCAAGAACCTGATAAACAAGCCGGTGCTGAATGTTTATTCTTCTTGAGTAGGCACCCGATAGATCCCCAACCAGTTTTTCATAGGCGGGTGGATTTTGGAACGGGTTCTCCTTCAAGATGGCGAGAAGTTTTTCAGCCTGTGGCTTCAGCCCTGATCGTGAAAGTTTTTTCGCATCGCGCTGGGCTTGATGCGTGTAAACGATGTTCCAATTCACCAATCCAGCTCCGCATCGCAATTTTCAATCGGTTCGGCCATTCCCGCCTTGATCGATTCATTCATTCCGGGAATGGAGGAAAGATAGAGGGTTTCCTGGACCGCTTTCCAATCCTCCTCCGAAATCAGGACGGCCGAATTTCTTTTGCCGGTAATCTGGATGGGTTCATGTGATTCGGAAACATTGTCTAGCAGCGTGTATAATTGGCGTCTGGCTTCGGTTGCAGTTAGCGTCGTCATACGACCTCCTTGGTACGCGATAACGTACGTTTATGCTAGTTGTGAGTCAACCTGATTCGGCGAACTACCCGCGAAAGCGCGGACCTCAGCGAAACATACACGGGACTGAGGGGACTGAGGGGAATGGCACTGACTTAAGCCCGTTTTGCTGTTGTAGGGCGAGAATGGTTGAAAACCTTCCCGCCGCAGTCCAACGGGCTGGAATTGTCGCCAAGTCATTGCAAATGAAGGTACATGCTGAGCCGAGCGACTGAGGCTGGAAGGTCTCGAAGACTCAACCATTCCAGCCCTACAACCCTTAAGTCAGTGCCATTCGGGACTGAGGGTACTGAGGGTTTGTAGTCCAGCCTTCAGGCTAAAAAGCGCCCATCAGGAATTGCGGTGGATTGGGTTGTGGCGGAATCCTACCGATGCGGGTTCCCGCCGCCCCGCAGGGCGATCCGGAGATCGTCCAGCAAGCGGGACTGCTCCTTGCGTGCGCAATCGAACACCAGATCGGCATGCCGGAGATAGAGCGGACGCCGCTCGGCGAAGAGGTCGTCGAGCGTCATGCCGGGCTTGATGACGACGCCCCGTTGCAAGAGGTCGCCGATGCGCCGTTTGATTTCGCCGAGCGGGACTTCGAGAAAGACCACGGTGGCGATCTGCTTGAGGTGGCGCATGGCGGCATCGCAATAGACGGCGCTGCCGCCGGTGGCGACCACGCAATTTTCGCATACGATCGATTGCACCGTTTCGCATTCGAGCGTTTGGTAGGCCTCCATCCCGTGCAGATCCTGGAACGCCTGCATGCTTTGGCCTGCGCGCGCCTGCACCAGCAGGTCGGTGTCGATGAACCCCATCGAGAGCCATTTTGCCAGTTGCACCCCGAGCGTGCTCTTGCCGCAAGCCGGCATGCCGATCAGGACGATGTTGCTTTTGTTGCCCATGTTTTTTTCCAAACTGGATTACAGTATTTTCCTGGAACTGTTTTTCAACCCCAAGCCACGAACGCCTAGCGCGGCATCGTTGCAAACAATAAACACGAAGGCACAAAGGGCTCTAGGCTTGGTGTTCTTGGTGCCTTGGTGTTTACACTGTTTCCCTGTGAAAGAGTGCTAGCACTCGTAGTCGGCCACGGCGCGCTCGCAGACGAGCGGCTTGACGAATTCGACCACCTTGAGGTGTTCCGGATGGGCGGCGTAGGCCTGCAAGTCGGCCAAGGAGTGGAATTCCGAATAGAGCGCCATATCCTTCGCCGCCGGGCCCGCCAGCACGTTCATGCCGACCTCGATTTTCGCCAGCGACGGCACCACGCCCTTGAGTGCTTCGAGCCTGCGCTTCATTTCGCGCTTGTCCGTTTCCGCCACGCCGTCCTTAAACTTCCACATCACCACATGCTTGATCATCGGTCCGTCCTTTCAGTTGGAAAACGGGCGGGATCGTACCGCCACGCCGGCGCCAGAACAAGCCGTTGTTCTTCCTTGATCCCCCTTCCCCGCTGTGCCCTTATTCCCGGCTCCCATGGAAACCCGCGAAACCAAGGAAATCCTCCAAACGGTCAAGCAGTCGCTCGACGGACTGCTGCTGCGCGACCGCGCCCATCTGAACGCCCTGATGCGGCGGATACGGCAGCGCATCCACGACCGCCAACCGGCGGAAAAGTTGGTGGAAAAACTCAAGGAGATCCATTTCCACTCCTTGCAGCGGGCGCAAAAGCGGGCGAACCACGGCCTGAAGCTGGAATATCCCGACAACCTGCCGGTCTGCGCGCGGCGCGGCGACATCGCCCGCATGGTCCGCGAAAACCAGGTGTCGATCATCTGCGGCACGACCGGCTCCGGCAAAACCACGCAGTTGCCCAAGATCGTGATCGAGGCGGGCGCGGGAAAAACCGGCCGCATCGGCATCACCCAGCCGCG
>JBGSLE010000530.1:0-2943 GCA_041740875.1 Pontiella sp.
CCTCCGGATGGCTGCCGGCCTGCGCCAGGTTGTTCAGTTCCTGCGGATCGGCTTGCAGATCGTAGAGCTCCTCCGCCGGGCGCGGGGCCACGAAGCAGCCCGACTGGATTTCGCCCAGCTGCCCTGCCGCGTGCAACCGCCGCATTTCCTGGAAGGTCGGGCTGCGCACGGCATCGGCCGGCGGCGTAGCGGGCAGGTCGGGCCAATAGTTGCGGATATATTTGAAGCGATCCGTCCGCACCGACCGCTCGAAGGCGGCATAGTCGTGCCAGTTGTGCTCGGCAAACACCCGGTCGCGGATCGTGGCCGAAGGATCGGCCAGCAACCGCCTGAACGACTGGCCCTGGAAGGTCGGCGACGCGGGCAACCCCGCCATCTCCAGAAGGGTCGGCGCCAGATCGACCATGCTGACGAGGCTGTTGCACTCACTGCCGGGTTGAACCTTTTCCGGCCAGCGCACCAGCAGCGGCGATTGGATGCCGCTGTCGTACACGCTGGTCTTGCTGCGCGGGAAGGGTCGCCCGTTGTCGGTGATGAAAAAGACGGCGGTGCTCGCCAGCACGCCTTGGCGCTCCAGCTCCGCCAGCACCTGGCCCACAAAACCGTCGAACCGGACAATCTCGTCGTAGTACAGCGCCAAATCCTCGCGGGTCGGCGGCGCATCCGGCAGATACGGCGGAACGTTCACCTGGCCGGGCCTGGTGGGTTCCGCCACCGCGTCGGGAAAATAGGGACGGTGTGGATCGTGCGAAGCCAGCCAGAGGAAAAACGGCTTGTCCTGCGGACGTTCGCGCAGGGTCGAAACCCAATCCTCGCAACCACTGCCATCGAGTTCCATTTTGGGCTTTGTGATGTTGCTGATACGGGTGACGTCGAAGCGGTCCATCATGGCATCGCCGAGATGCCACTTGCCCGCCTGCGCGGTCCAATAGCCCGCCGCCTTGAGTTTTTCGACAAAGGTCACCTGCTCCTTCGGCAGCGGCTTGTGCAACGCTTCCGCCCCGGTGCTGTGGGGATAGCGGCCAGTGACGATGCTGCAGCGGCTCGGGCTGCACGAACTGCAGGAGTTGAACGCACGGTTGAACTTCATGCCTTCCTTGGCCAAACGGTCGAGGTTCGGCGTCCGCACCCCTTCGCAACCGTAGGCGCCGACATCCTCGGCCCCCAAATCATCCGCGATGATCAGCACCATGTTGGGCCGCTGATCCGCCCACGCGGCCGACAGGCCTCCCAACGCCGCCGCCAGCGCCCCGACCCATATCCGTTTTTTTAAACCGATGTTCATAGCCAACCTCCAAAAATTTATTGCCTGATTAAAAACAGGGCATCCTTCGCACCCACCACCACCGTTCCCTTGACCGCCTGACCATTGTTGATCCCGTCATCTTGCCCGGGCGTCGCCTGGATTCGCCGGTAGGATTTCCCCGGAAACAATTTCCGGCAATCAAAGGGCTGTTCGGCATGGGAGGGATTGGCGAGGATCGCGCCGTTTTCAAACTCGCGCACCATGCAATCCGGAGCGGCGTGAAGGTGGAGATCGCCCAGCGTCACCGGTTGCGCCCCATCGCAGGTAAAGAGCAGATCGACGGTTCCGGCACCGAGGTTCCGGTGGTAGAAGGTGGCGTTGAACGGCACCGCGTTCATGTAGGATTCCGTGCCGGCGAACCTTGTTTTTTGCTTTAGCTCCTGCTGCGTAACCACGCCCATCTGGCGGTAGTGGCCCTCGGGATAGCCGGGCTCCGGCTGCGCCGTCAGGGTGGCCGCCATCAGCAAATCGCCGCCGGGAAAATCCTTTAGCCGCAGGCGGAAGGAGAAGCTGCGCGCGTGCGGATCGTTTGCGAAGACGACCAAACCGTCCTTGGTGGCTTTAAACGTCGCGTCCTCCGAGGAGAGCATCCTGAGCAACGCCGCATCGACCTTCTTTCCGCAGCCATCCAGCAGATCCGGCGTCTCCAATCCCAGATGGCGCGCGGGAGCCAACGGACGCCCCAGCCAACCGGTTTTTGCGAGGGTGCCTCCCAACAGCTCGTCGCGAATCGGCCCATAGGTTTTAAGATCCACCGTGCAACTGCCGGGCGAGGCCGCATCCGCCATGATCGGCCCGGCCGTATCGATCCGCAGCAACGACGGCGACACGAGAACCGCCCCGGTCATGTCGTCCCTAAATTTGAGCACGCCGTAATTGAAGACCGGGGCCGCCGCGCGCGTGCTCCAGAAAAGCAAATGATTGAGTCCGTTCGACCAGCGCATCAACTCGGCATCGCCCAGCTTCGGCCAGCCCTCGATCTCGATGCCGTTCAGCCAGCGCAGCGAGCGTTGCTGCCGCTTTTCACCGCCGTCGGCCATGATGATTTTGTCCGGGATTCCCTGCCGCAGCCGTTGCAGGAAGTGGTCATACCCCACCGCAAAAACGGGAGCCCCATCCACGAACCCATCATCGCCAACCCCATCCGCATTGCAGTCCGCAAGCCGGTTTTTGCCCGCGAGCTGCGGGTGGTTGAACGGCACATCGAACTGGACGCCGTCCACATAATCGATCGCGCCACCGGGCCGCATCGCCGCGATCAATTCGTCCGACCAAACATCCCCCGCATTTTTTCCCGCCGCGTCGCGTGGACACGTCGTGGACATATTGAACTGCCAGAGCGTATTGGCCTTGCCCCACGTAAACGCGCTGTGCGCGGCCGCATACGCCTTCCCGCCCTGGAACGATTTGGGCGCAGAACCGAACGCGCCGCGCTCCACGGTGATGGTGCCGTTTTGTTCATCGACCGCCAGCAAGCGCACCTGCTCGGCATGGTTCCAGTCGGGCTTTCCATCCGCCCCCAACCGGCAAAGCCCGACATCCTCGGGAATGGTATTCGCCTCCCGGTACGGAAACGGGACAAACAGCGACGGGTCGGAAACCTGGATCGTCGTCTTTTCGCCTTTCGCCGCCGCGGG
>JBGSLE010000531.1:0-3002 GCA_041740875.1 Pontiella sp.
GGATATAGGCACAATCCTGATGTTGATATTCCAATCGTCATGCAGTCAAACGTGAGCAGAAGAACTGGAATGCCTTTAATCAAGTTTCCTTCCACGAAAATGTACCGAAAATACGAAACGGACGAAGAGGCCGCTGAGGAATTCGAGAGGAATTTAAAAAAGCGCGAACAATCTTACGCTTCGGTCAAAGCTGAACCGAATATGATTCCTGTTCAGGAAGCGGTAATTGCCGCCATGGAAGCCTGTCCCGTTGAGTTTGATTCTAGCCAAAAGCCGAGGGTAAATCTGATTCGTGATTTCTACCTGATATTTTTATGGGAGCATCGAAGACCCTACACGGACGGAACCTATCACGTGGCCAGCATTACTGTAGACGCCTATTCCGGCGAAGTGCTCACAGTTCAAGTTCGAGATGATCTAAATAAGATTTCGGAATCTCCATAAACAATATCAAACGCCAATTAGTTCTATCGGATTAGGCCATTTTTCAACTGCAAAATGTTGATTTACTACGACAATCACGAGCTAACCCAAGACCATATTGGCGGAGGCCCTATTCCTGAGTTGCCCGGAGGAGGATGGTCGGATGGATCGCTCACTTGGCACATCCCGTGGCGCTATCGACTCAAAGGCGAAGCATCCTCTGGAATAGTTTTTGCAACGATTGATCAGCATTTCTATCTCTCCCAAAATGGCGATTGCCGGGTAACCAAAGCCGGAATTGACGAAACAAGGTCTATCAATGAAAATTAAAAGCCATGCCCAATCGGCAACTTGCCGCCGGAATTCCCTCCAATGGATACTCGCACTCGCTACTGCTCTTATGACATCCCCCGGAACTATTGCCCAGACAGGCGAACAGCCTCCTGAGCGTATTCAAAATCCTTTGGAAATCTCCTATGCCGATGCAAAAAAGAAGCTTGATTCGCTTGATGCGCATTGCCCCGATAACGAGTTTCTTGGCCCCATTTTTGAAATATTGGAAATAGGCAAGGCGACAATCCAAAACCCAAATGCAGACGACTTGGACTATGCTTTGCTGGTTCAAATCGGAAACGATCTATTGGATTTCGAAGTCGATGGTTACAAGAAGCAAAGGTCTCTTTTCCATGTTCAGGAACAGCTTGCCGATATGCTTTTACGGGCACTGGAGAGCCAAAGCCTTCCAAGCGAGAAGTCGAGGCGTATCGTCGTTGGGTTCCTGTCCGACTATAAAAGCCTTGTGAATAATAGGATTGATCCCTCCTACAAGCCCACTTATGGCACTGGCTTGTTCGTTTTGCCTCCGCTGGACGAAAATGGCAATGGAGCGAACCACACAACAGTTCAGCCGACGGAAAGCAACGATGGATCGGACAAGATAAAAAATGATGAGCAGATTCGGATGAGGGCGTTGAAGAAAAAATACGAATCTGTTTTGGCCGATGCAGCAGGTTCGACATCCACAGCAACCTCCTTCAAAAACCAAGCTGTTGCTTCGAAAGAAACGCACAAAGACCCAACGAATCAGGACGCAGGAATCTCGGTGGAAGGCATGCAGCTTTCACATGAGTCTTCATCAATCGGTTCCGAACTCCCCGGACCATCCCCCCCAAAAAATCATCGACATCCATGGCATATGATCGTTGTTGTTTTTGGCGCGGCAATTTCTGTGACCATATTTGCGGCGAATATGCTTATAAGAAAACGTAAGCAATAGTCCTTTGACCCATTCTCAAAGCCGACGCCGCCATTCCAAATTTACGAGATGGGATCTGGCATGTGTGGTTTCTGATCACGAAACGACTCAGTTTTGGAGCAGGGCGCGCAACGCTTCCAGCGCGGCGCGCGCCACCTCTTTCTGGACTTCCGTCCGGGTTGCATCGAAGGCGACCCGGGCGGTTTTTTGTATCACGGCCTGGCCATCCGGTTGCCGCGCGGCAATCGCGAAAAAGGCGTAGGGGGTTCCGTCTCCCCGTTCGGCGTATCCGCACGTGGCGACGGCGTAGTCGGTCTTGAAAAGCGACAGGGCACCCAGCGCCATCTGTTGCGCAATCTGCTCGTCCACGCAATCGGTTGCCGCCGCCAGGGTTTCGTCAACGCCCAGCAGACCGGTCTTTACCGATGCGCGGTAGGCGGTAAGGCCGCCCACGAAGACATCGGACGCCCCCGGAACGGAAGCAATCAGCGACTGGAGCTGGCCGGCGGTGATGCTTTCCGCCACCGCAACGGTCTTGCCGGCGGAACGGAGCCGTTCGAGAACCTGTTGCGGCAGGGAAGCAGCGTTCATGGCCAAAATGCTACAACGCGGCGACGGCGGCGTCGCGCACTAGGGCACCCATTTCCGTCGTGGAGACCAGCGTGTTGCCTTCGCGCCAAATGTCGCGCGAGCGGTAGCCCTTGTCCAGCACCTGGCCGACGCCCGTGCGGATGGCGTTGGCCGCCGCTGTTTCGTTGAGCGTATCGAGCATCATCGCCACCGACAAAATCATCGCCAGCGGGTTGGCCTTGCCTTGTCCCGCAATGTCCGGCGCGGAGCCATGCACCGGCTCGAAAAGGCCGACCGGGCCGCCCACGGAGGCCGACGGAAGCAGGCCGAGCGAGCCGCCGAGCGTGGCGGAGGCATCGGAGAGGATGTCGCCGAAAATGTTGCCGGTCAGGATGACGTCGAACTGGCGGGGGTTGATGACCATCTGCATGGCGGCGTTGTCGATGTACATGTGGTCGAGTTCAACATCGGGGTATTCGGCCTGGTGGAGCGCCTTGACGGTGTCGCGCCAGAGGCGGGAAACCACGAGGACGTTGGCCTTGTCGACACTCATCACCTTGTTGCGGCGCTTGCGGGCCCATTCGAAGGCGACGCGGGCGACGCGCTTTATTTCGCCGACGGAGTAGACCATCGTGTTCCAGGCCTTGCGCTCGTCGCCTTCGCCCTCTTCGCCGACGGGCTGGCCGAAGTAGATGCCGCCGGTCAGTTCGCGGACGGTCAGCAGGTCGAGGCCGGCAACGGCTTCCGGGCGCAG
>JBGSLE010000532.1:0-4436 GCA_041740875.1 Pontiella sp.
CCCTTTACGCGGAGAGCTTGAAAAAGTCGCGACTTCTCAGAAAAACGAGCAAAAATGCGTCAAGGATAAAATTCGATAAAAATCACTTTTTTTGAGAGAGCGGGGTAGCGAAAAAAGTGGCCTGCTGAATAGTTACAAAAAATCAGATCAGTCACGAATGGCACTGACTTAAGGGTTGTAGGGCTGGAATGGTTGAGTCTTCGAGACCTTCCAGCCTCAGTCGCTCGGCTCAGTATGCTACCTTCATTTGCAATGACTTGGCGACAATTCCAGCCCGTTGGGCTGCGGCGGGAAGGTTTTCAACCATTCCCGCCCTACAACAGCATAACGGGCTTAAGTCAGTGCCATTCAGATCAGTCACAACATTTAACTGTCGGAGCAATAAACAGTGCGGGATGGGGGCGCGGGGGAAGGGATCCCAAACGTAGACGCGATGCCCCCGTCGCGTTTTGAAGCCGTCGATACGCCTTCGGCATGGTTCTTGTGATGAGGAACGCGGCAAGGGCGTCGGATTTTCCTGACGGGCTAAAAAAGTAGTTCTTGACGTGAAGCCCTCCCTAAAAAAACGGCATCAAAAGATTTCCATTCCACCGGAATACACGGCTACCCTCCGCGTGTTCTTCTGCGCGGTCCGGCGTCGCCGCAGGTAGCGGCAGGATCATGCGGAAAAGGCAAAAAGGTACAATGTGAAGGCCGATGCCAGTTCCATATTACTAGACTACGGGACTGACCCCTTGGACGGAAGGTGGTTCGGCCCCGGACCAAGCGCATGGTAGGCAAATGAAAAAAACAATCTTTGTAATATTATTGTTTGTATTGCTTATGACGACATGTGTTGTCAAACAGGAGAAAAAAAAGTACCTCATCGTGAATCGCAGTTATGCCGAGTTCCAGTTAACCGCTCGGTTAGAAGGAACTTTTTATGAAGCACGAGGTGGGGATGTTGGGAATCCCTATACATTCTACCTTTTTATTACTCCTGCGAATCTTAGCCAGCTTGAAATAACTAGGCTTGCGTTGTATTCGCTTGAAGGCGTCGAGGTTCTTCACGTTATTGCACCAGTAGGAGAAAAAACGGAAGTTGAGGCTGATTCAGTTACGTATTCAGTCAAATTGAAAGGACTCAATATTGACTATCTTGATTACGTGCTGGAACTAAATGTGACTGTTGGAGGAGTTGAAAAATCAATTAGAGTTCATTTTGAAAAAGACCATTCGATCAAATATACAACCAAGTGGATAGAAAGATTGCGGAGTGTGTAACGTTCATAGCTATTTGATGGGGGAAGGGTCAGCCCGAACATTGTAACATTTCGGGGGAAAAAGAAGGGGCGGGCTGATCTGATCTCCTCAATCTGGACGATTCATTGCTTGGTTCTTTATGGTGAAACAACAACGGGTAGCCACAAAACCGATTCTGATCAATAAAGACAGGGCATTTATCAACGCCCACCATCCTAATAATCTTTATGAAAAGAGGGTTATGAGAATAACGCAAATGGTCATACCGTTTTTAGTTGCTATAATGGGCATGCTTGCAGGATGCGCAAATACAGGGGTAACTGCATCATGGTGGACTGATCTGCCGCCTGGTCGAGAATTCCTAGAGGCCGAACGATACGACCCAGGCTCAACTCTTCTTAAAGATGGTCAAATCACGCCGGATGCCGCCATTGCCAAGGCCAGGAAGGTCGCAAAAAAGTATTGCGGGAGATATGCCGACATCGATTCGGCTACAATTGAGTTTCACAATCCAAGGGAATGGTTTGTTTCTTTTTATGATAAGGCCGATAGGAAAAGGCAGCATATGTCCGTGTGCGTAAGCATTAACAAGGCAACCGGCGAAGCTATACTCGAAGGAGTCGAATAGATCAGAGAAGGTGCCAGTCCTTTGGTTTTTGTACTTTGATGGAAATTGTTCACCCGCAGCGCCGTTTCAAAGCGCGGTGAACCCCGCGCACTCCAAGGCGGCGAGCCGCATAAAAATGGGCAGTCCTTTGATGTTTGTATCCCGAAGGGGTCGTCCCGTAATCGAGTAATTTCCGTACTAAAAACGTTCCGGCCTAACCCCGAATGCGCGTCCCGCGCAGTTGCCGTCGCCCGGAAGCAAGCGGGACGCTTGTGCTACTTTCGCAATCTGTACCGCCTTGATTTTGACGATGGTATTATTTGACCGCCGCGCCGGGGCCGATGTCGCCATCGATGGTGACGAGCTTGAGCGTATCGCCCTTGGAGGCCGCCAGCAGCATGCCTTGGGATTCGACGCCGCGCAGCTTGGCGGGCTTTAGGTTGGCCACCACGACGATGGTTTTGCCGATCAGCGCTTCGGGCTGGTAGTGCAGCGCGATGCCCGCAACCAGCTGGCGCTTTTCGTCGCCGAGGTCTATCTGCAATTTCAACAGCTTGTCCGCGCCTTCGATCCGTTCGGCGGCCAGCACCACGGCGGTCTTGAGCTTGACGTTCATCACCTCGTCGAAGGTGATGAGGCCCTCGGGCAATTTTTGATTTTTGATTTCCGATTTTTTATTTTTTTGTGGGGCGGACTTCTTTTCTGCGGGAAGCGACGGGGGCGTCGCTTCTACTATTTCGGCTTCGATGCGCGGGAAGAGGGCGCCGGGCTGGGAAACCGCGCTGCCGGGAACGAGGACGCCGAACTCGCTCAATTTGCCGACGTGCGGCGTGGCGTCGGCCATGCCGAGCGCGGTGCGCAGGGCGAGCATTTTTTCGGGCATGACGGGATAGAGCAGGCCGGCGCAGACGCGCAGGCTTTCCGCAGCGGTGTAGAGAATCCGCCCGACCTCGGCCATGTTGCCGGCCTTGGCCAAGCTCCACGGCGCGCGCTCCTGCAAATAGACGTTGATCTTGCGTACCACGGAGAGGACGGAGGCGACGGAGGCGTCGAGCTTCATGTCGCCGATCATGCCGCCCATTTTTCCAGAGACCGCGACGGTTTCGTTCCATAGCGCCTCTTCGGCGGGGGTTGCTTCGGCGGAGAGCGCGGGAATCTTCCCTTCGCAGTAGCGGTCGATCATGTTGAGGACGCGGCTGGCGACGTTGCCGAGGTCGTTGGCGAGGTCGGAGTTGTAGCGTTTCACAAAGGATTCTTCGGTGAAGGAGGCGTCCTGGCCGAGGGTCATTTCGGCGATGAGGAAGTAGCGGAAGGCGTCGACGCCGTAGCGCTCGATCATCTCCATCGGGTTGACGACGTTGCCGAGCGACTTGCTCATCTTGGTGCGGCCGGTCAGCCACCAGCCGTGGGCGAAGACGGTTTGCGGCATTTCAACGCCCATGGCCTTGAGCATGGTGGGCCAATAGACGGTGTGCGTGGTGAGGATGTCCTTGCCGATGAGGTGGCAGGAGCAGGGCCACCATTGCTTGAACTGCTCGTCGTTGGATTTGTAGCCGATGGCGGAGATATAGTTGATGAGCGCGTCGAACCAGACGTAGGTGACGAACCCGTCGTCGAACGGCAGGTCGATGCCCCAGGCGAGGCGCGACTTCGGCCGCGAAATGCAGAGATCCTGCAGCTCCTTGTTCTTCAAAAACCCGAGGGTTTCGTTGGCGCGGAAGGCGGGCTGGATGAAGCCGGGGTGCGATTCGATGTAGTCGATGAGCCACTGCTGGTATTTGCCCATCCGGAAGAAATAGTTGGATTCGATGATGGAATCGACCTTGCGGCCGCACTCGGGGCAGTTGCCCTCGACCAGGTCCTTCTCGGCGAAGAAGCGCTCGCAGCCGACGCAGTACCAGCCCTCGTATTCGGCCTTGTAGATTTCGTCCTTGTCGAACAATTCCTGGAGCACCTGCTGGACGACGGTCTTGTGGCGCGGTTCGGTGGTGCGGATAAAGTCGTCGTTGGTGATTTCGAGCCGCTTCCACAGCTCCTGGAAGCGGACGACGGTTTGGTCGCACTGCTCCTGCGGGCTGATGCCGTTCTTGTCGGCGGCCTGCTGGACCTTCTGCCCATGCTCGTCGGTGCCGGTGAGGAACCAGGTCGGCACGCCGAGCAGCCGGTGGTAGTTGGCGAGGACGTCGGCCAAAATGGTCGTGTAGGAGTGGCCGATGTGCGGCTTGTCGTTCACGTAGTAGATCGGCGTGGTGACGTAGTATTTGGCTGGTTTTTCGCTCATGGGGCGTTCCGGTTGAGGGTTTTAAAAAGAAGGGGCGATGATAGGGATGACGCCGCAAGATACAAGCGTTGAATTGCCCGCCCCGCCTGTGCGAAAGTCCGCGCCATGAACTTCAGACCCTGCATCGACCTGCACAACGGCAAGGTAAAACAGATCGTCGGCGGAACGCTGGCCGACGGCCGCGAACCGCAAACCAACTTTGTCTCGGAAAAGCCCGCCGAATGGTACGCCGCGCTGTACCGGAAAGACGGTCTCGCCGGCGGGCACGTCATCAAGTTGGGCGACGGCAACGAAGACGCCGCGCGC